>JAYVLR010000155.1:0-6772 GCA_043759395.1 Thiobacillaceae bacterium | reverse complement strand
GGCCAGAAACGCGTGTGCCAGGACTTCATCTGAACCATTGCCGACAAACACCTGCGCTGCGTCCACGCCGTGAAAATCGGCTATCGCTGCGCGCAATTGGTCCGAGTTGGGGTCGGGATACAGGCGCAGGCTGTCGGCGGCCTCTGCACGCAGCGCCTCCAGCACTTTGGTGCCGGGGCCGTAGGGGTTTTCGTTGGTATTAAGCTTGACCAGATTGGCCAGCTTGGGTTGCTCGCCCGGCACGTAAGGTGTCAAACCGCGCGCGACTTTGCTCCAATAACGGCTCATGGCTGCTTCAGGCGGTATTCGGCGGAACGCGCATGCGCCTGCAAGCCTTCGCCGTAGGCAAGCGTGGCAGCAATCCGCCCCAGGGTTTGCGCGCCCGCTTCCGACACATGAATCAGGCTGGTGCGTTTCTGGAAGTCATACACGCCCAGCGGCGAGGAAAAACGCGCAGTGCGCGAGGTCGGCAACACATGATTGGGGCCAGCGCAATAGTCACCGAGCGCTTCACAGGTGTTTCTGCCCATGAAAATCGCACCGGCGTGGCGCAGTTTTGGCAACAACGCATCGGGATCGGCCACGGCCAATTCCAGATGTTCAGGCGCGATGCTGTTGGCAATCTCGGCGGCATCGGCCAGGTCACGGGTTTTAATCAGCGCGCCGCGAGTGGTCAGGGAGGTGCGGATGACTTCACTGCGCGGCATTTCAACAATCAATTTGTCAATCGCGGCGGCGACCGCATCCAGATAGGCGGCATCCGGCGAAAGCAGAATCGACTGCGCCATTTCATCGTGCTCTGCCTGCGAAAACAAATCCATCGCAATCCATTCAGCCGGGGTGCTGCCGTCGGCAATCACCAGAATTTCGGACGGCCCTGCAATCATGTCGATGCCCACGGTGCCAAATACACGGCGCTTGGCGGCGGCGACGTAGGCGTTGCCCGGGCCTACGATCTTGTCGACTTGCGGCACGGTTTGCGTACCGTATGCCAGCGCGGCCACGGCTTGTGCGCCGCCGATGGTGAACACCCGATCCACGCCCGCAATCGCAGCGGCAGCCAGCACCAATTGATTCTGTTCGCCGCCGGGCGTAGGCACGACCATGATGAGTTCGCCTACGCCTGCGACTTTGGCGGGAATAGCATTCATCAAAACAGATGACGGATACGCCGCTTTGCCGCCGGGAACATACAGGCCGACGCGATCCAGTGGCGTGATTTTTTGCCCGAGCACCGTACCGTCGTCCTCGGTGTACGTCCACGTGTGCTGCACCTGGCGCTGATGGTAAGAACGCACCCGGTCTGCGGCAGCCTGCAAGGCTAGTCGCGTGTCATCCGGAAGCTGATTCAGCGCTTGGTGCAGGCTGGCGGCAGACAACTCGAGCTGCGCCATAGTGTCACTGCTCAGACGATCAAACCGGGCTGTATATTCCAGCACCGCTGCATCACCGCGCGCTTTGACATCCGCCAGAATAGCGGCAACCGTGCTTTCGATGGCAACATCCGATGCGTCGTCAAATTGCAGTAATCGGGTCAGTCGAGCGGAAAAATCGACCTGGGTACTATCAAGGCGGGTAAGCGTAACCACGGGTAGGGGCATATCAGGGAAAACTGAATTGTAACGTTATTTATCATTACCATTGGCGCAAGACCAACGCACTGTGCTGATGAGCCTGGGCAGACAATCCATACTGATTCCGGAAATTAGACAAAGTCCAAATGGGTGTTTATCATCGAGCCATGCATTACACGCGCGACACCCTGCCCGGTCTGCTACGCAGCCACGATATCAATCCTACCCACCAACGGATTGAAATTGCGCACGCGCTGTTTTCGCATCAGGAGCATTTGTCTGCCGACCAGATTATGACAATTGTGAACACCAGCCATTCAGAAACATCAAAGGCCACGGTCTACAACACACTCAATCTGTTTCTGGAAAAGAACCTGATCCGCGAAGTAATTGTTGACCCGAGCAAAGTTTTTTACGACCCCAACACTCGTCCCCATCATCATCTTTACGAAGTCGATAGCGGCAAGCTATCTGACATCGACGCAGAACACGTTCAAATCAGCGGGCTGCCGCCCCTGCCAGACGGCATGGTTACTGAAGGCATCGATTTGATTGTGCGAGTACGTCGCCTAACCTGATTACAGAGCGACCTGACTCAGCGCGACCTGATTCAGAGCAACTTGATCCAGCGCGGCCTTGATTGACAATACCCGTCGATGAAACGGGTTTACCTCGCAGACAATCTGATTGACGCGCAGCTCATTGCCGACACCTTGGCAAGTCTGGGCATCATCAACCATATTTTCAATGCCAATGCAGCGGGTGCGATGGGTGAATTGCCATATTCGCAGACGAGCCCGGAAGTCTGGGTCGAGAATTACTCGCTAATCAGCCGTGCAATGGAAGTAATTACGGCGCTGAGTGCGCCGATTCCGGGACCCGACAAGCTTTGCCCAAATTGTGGTGAGCATAATCCAGCCAATTTTTTGAGTTGCTGGCAGTGCGCGTCAGCTTTGGCGGCTTGATTCGTAGTGTTTCAGGAAAATCCGCTCAAGTTCATCAATCACTTCCACCGCATCAACGCCGTGCATCAGATGCCGTGTCATTTGCGCAGAGGCATCATTGAACACGATACCGCTATCCAGCATTGGGTAAGTCTGACGCAAACGCTGAATCGCTTTCACCACATTTTCCTGCCCGGGGCGCGAAATTGGCAGCGGCTCGGTTGGCGGCGCAGATTGAATTTCGACCGACTCTTTTCCTGCAAGAAACTCCGCGTATTCAATCAGTGCTTGCTGGCGTGATGCCGATAATGTACGGAACAATCCAAGCAGTTTCTTGCGGTCAGTCATCAGCGCCCTTTACCCGAACGTTTTAGCGGCACAACATCGACATTACATTGCTGAAACTTGTTTTCCACAAACCCGATAAAGGCATCCAGCAATTTACTGCGAAACTTTTCTGGCGCATATACCAGCGATAACTGGCGCGTCAGCGGAGGACTGAGCGGAACAGCGACCAGCGTGCCCAGTTGCAATTCTTTTACGACAGTGGATGCGGACATGATTGCAATACCCAGTCCGGCTTCCACCGCACCTTTGATGGCTTCACGGCTGCCCAATTCCATTTCAACCACCAGATCATCAGGATTGACGCCATTGTCCTTGAAAAAGCCATCAATCGCCACGCGCGTGCCCGACCCATGCTCCCGCGAAACATAAGACTGCTCAGCCATGTCTTGCGCGTTGACGCTGGTCTTCCGCGCCAAGGGATGATCTGGCGGACAAATCATGACCAGCTCATCATCACAACAAAACAGCGTAGTCAGATTCGGATCATGCGACGGTGCTTCGATCAGACCTACGTCCAGTGAATGATCTGCAACTTTTGCGGCGACTGTTTCAGAATTAGCCACAGTCAAACGTGCCTGCACCTTAGGAAAACGATTCTTGAATTGTCCCAAAATAAGCGGTAACTGGTATTCAGCAATGGTACTGGACGCGCCGATCATCAACGGTCCGGTGACCTGACCAGTTTGCTCGCCGACACGCGCTTCCATCTCTCCGCTCAAGGCCAATATGCGCTCGGCATAACCCATCACCAATTCACCGATGGGGGTCAGAGAAATCCTGCCGTGACTGCGCTCAAACAGGCGGGTATTGAAGTGTTCTTCCAGCTGCTTGACCTGAAAAGTCACTGCAGGCTGAGTCATATAAAGAGTATCGGCAGCTTTGGTAAAACTGAGCTGCTTGGCGACGGTGTAGAATACTTGGAGTCTGCGGTCGGCCATAAAATTTTGCCCCCGTGTCAAAAAAGATTTTTATTGAACCACAAACCCGTTCATGTTGAAACATGTCAGACACCAAGCCGCTGTAATAATGGAATTTTTACAACTCCCATACGTCATCTGCACGACAAATTCCCGCCGCCATCGCGCTGGCGCAGTCATTTGAATCGCCCGTTTTACATCATTTTGCTGGCGCAGTTTTTGTCCGCGCTGGCAGACAATGCTTTGCTTTTTGCTGCCATTGGCTTACTGGTTTTCTTTTCGGCACCAGACTGGCATGTCCCCCTGCTGCAAGAAGTATTTGTGATTGCCTACATCATACTCGCGCCACTCGTAGGCCCTTTTGCCGATGCCATGCCCAAGGGGCGGGTCATGTTTCTGGGTAATGGAATCAAATTTTTAGGCTGCCTGGTCATGCTGGCCGGCCTGCATCCCTTGCTGGCCTATTCCATCGTAGGCATTGGCGCAGCTACGTATTCCCCAGCCAAATACGGCATCCTCACCGAACTGCTGCCCCCCTCTAAGCTCGTCATCGCCAACGGCTGGATGGAAGGTGCCACCGTTGCTGCGATTGTACTCGGCGCAATCATTGGCGGTGCGCTGATCAATCCCGAGATGTCGGGGCAATTTCTAAGTTTACTCGGAATATCGAAATCCGTTATCGCACCAAAATTCGCTATTGCCATCATCACCTTGCTTTACATGGCCGCCGCTGGTGCCAATCTGTTAATTCCGCGCTTGCCCATCGATCACCGGCTACCCAACAGATCGTTCTCCTCCATCCTGCACGATTTCTGGCATAGCTTCTGGCTGCTGTGGCGAGATCCGCTTGGTCAAGTATCCCTGGCAGTCACCACGCTGTTTTGGGGGGTGGGGGCGACCTTGCGTCTGCTGATCATCGCCTGGGCCGCACTCAACCTTAAATTCGGATTAGACCAGGCGACACAACTCACTGGCGTGACTGCGCTGGGAATCGCCATCGGTGCTGCATTGGCTGGCAAGCGGATCCGGCTGGAAAACTCTATCCAGGCACTGCCCGCAGGCATCATTTTAGGCGCTGTACCGATCGCCTTGATTTGGGTAGATAACCTGATTCCAGCCGCCATGCTATTGCTGTTGCTGGGGGGCTTGTCTGCTTATTTTGTTGTGCCCATGAATGCGCTTCTGCAACATCGTGGCCATCTTTTGATGGGGGCAGGTCACTCTATCGCGTTGCAAAACTTCAATGAGAATATCGGCATTCTGCTCATGATTGGCGCTTATACCTTAATGGTTAAAAGCGGCTGGCACATTTATCATATCGTCTGGGCACTGGGTCTCTTCATCAGCTCGACGATGACGGCAGTGTGGCTACGGCACAAGCATGACGTAGTGCATTAGCGTCCGGACTGGAACGGGTATCCGGCGGCAATAAAAAAGGGGCGTGAAGCCCCTTTTTTATTGCCGCCGGATACTGATGAATCAAATCAAAATTTGTAAACCAGACCCGTCGTGAACATGTCAATATTAACCTCGCCAGTGCCGGGTACCGGGCTTCCCACCTTGTGATAACGTTCCCATTCCAAGCGAAGTCCAACCGCTTTTGTAAAGTTGTATTGCGCGCCCAAACCCAGCGACCATTCGAGGTCATTGTCGCCAACATCAAGGACGGGAGTCGTTTGATGTACTTTGGTATTCAGGATGCCAAATCCACCTTTTCCAATCAGGGTGACACTCGGGTTAAGTACATAGGTTCCAACCATTTGTACCGTTACGCCTTTAGCTTCGCGCGAGCCAATCCTTGCACCGGTGAAATCAAACGTACCCAGATTGGCGTATCCCAACTCCATGGAAATGTACTCATTGACTTCCATGCCGCCGTATATCTTCCCGGCCAGGCTTCTATCGTCACAGGAAGTGGCAGCAGGGCAGGTGATGTCTGCACTTGACTGACCAATACTCGCGCCGACATATGGTGCCAACGTAAGGTCGAAAAAACCGGCGGTCGCCGGAGTGGACAGAACCAGTGCCGAGCTTATAGCGGCAGCGAAATGTATTTTGCGCATGGGAAACTCCTCCAATAATTTTATGTAATGACGGTAAGCAAACCGGGCATCAGACGCTGATCTACAGTAAAACTGTAGGGCATATTACCAGATTTTATTTAATTCAGGTGGCAACGCCCCGGTCTTGGCTGTTTAGCCATGCCGACACTCTCTACGCAGCAGCGTTGAATAAGCGGAAAAAATTCCGCGTTGTGGTCTCAGCCACCTCGTCTACGCTCACCGCCTTGACCCGCGCAATCTCTTCCGCGACATATTTTACAAAGCCCGGCTGGTTGGTTTTTCCACGATAAGGCACAGGCGCAAGATAGGGTGAGTCGGTCTCAATCAGCATGCGATCCAGCGGCACATACGCCGCCACATCCCGGATGCTGTGGGCATTTTTGAATGTAACGATGCCGGAAAACGAGATATAAAAATTCATGTCCATCGCGGCCTGGGCAACTTCAATGCTTTCAGTGAAGCAATGCATCACGCCACCGACTTCATTTGCATTTTCTTCCTGCATCAGTCTCAGTGTGTCGGCGGCCGCTTCCCGGGTGTGGATCACTAACGGTTTACCGCTCTCGCGTGCCGCGCGTATGTGGGTACGAAAACGCTCACGCTGCCATTCCAGATCGCCGGTCAACCGATAGTAATCGAGACCAGTCTCGCCAATGGCGACGACTTTTGGATGTTGTGCCAGTTCAACCAGCTGTTGCACGCTGGGTTCGATACAGTCTTCATGATCGGGATGCACACCAACTGACGCATAAACATTGGGATGCATTTCGGCCAGCGCAAGAATCTCAGGTATTTTTTCCAGCTCGACACCAATGCAAAGTGCATGGCTCACCTGGTTTTGCTGCATGAGGCTGAACACTTCTGGCAGCTTGTCTGAAAAATCGGGGAAGTTAATATGACAGTGGGAATCGATATACATACTGGAC
>JAYVLR010000154.1:0-6061 GCA_043759395.1 Thiobacillaceae bacterium | reverse complement strand
GCCAAGCGCGATGTCTTGCAGGAGGTGATTGCGTTGATGCGAAAATCCATCGCCGATTTCCCCTTGCAATTTCAGAATTTCCGGGATTAAGCCGTGGTGCGCGTACTGGTTCCGCTGGCGGACGGTTGCGAAGAACTTGAGGCCGTCACCATTATCGACTTACTGCGCCGCGCGGGAATCGAGGTCGTCGTGGCGGGTCTCAAGCCCGGCATTGTCAAGGCGAGTCGCGGTACGCAGCTGATGCCGGATATCACGCTCGGCGTAGCCTTGCAGGATGAGTACGACATGGTCGTGCTGCCTGGCGGCATGCCCGGCGCGCAGCATCTTAAGGACGATGCGCGGATCATTGCATTGGTGCAGAAAATGGCCGCTGCGGGACGTTACATTGCCGCGATCTGCGCCGCGCCGACGGTGCTGGCCGAGGCAGGCGTGCTCGCGGGCAAAACGGCCACGGGCTATCCCGGCTTTCTCGACAAAATGAATCTGCGGGATGTGACATTGAGCACGGAGGCTGTTGTGCGTGATGGCCTGGTGATAACTTCGCGCGGGCCGGGAACTGCGATGGACTTTGCGTTAAGCCTGATTGAGGTTCTTGCGGGGGTCGGGATGCGTCGCCAGGTTGAGGCTGGCTTGGTCAGGTAAAGTGAATATCGTTTATTATTCGGCAGCTAGATAACACATTCGGAGATGGTCATGCAGATTCGCGAAATACTCTCATTCAAAAGCGATGAAATCCACAGTATTGCGCCTACCGATTCAGTCGCTCAGGCGGTACAAAAACTGGTGGGCCTGGGTATCGGCTCGCTGGTGGTGATGCAAGATAAAAAAATGGTCGGGTTTATTACTGAGCGGGACATCGTGAAGGGCATGCTGACGCATGGCTGCGATCTTAAAGATGCGCATGTCAGCAAAATCATGGTGACTGAGCCGGTGGTGGCCAGTGCGGACGACAGCGTGGATTACGCGCGCGACGTGATGACTAAATCGAATATTGGCCATGTGCTGGTGATGGATGGGAATACTTTGCAGGGCGTGATTTCATTTCATGATCTTGCGCACGCCATCCTTAAAGAAGCCAATTTCGAGAATAGTTTGTTGAAACGCTACATCAAACACTGGCCTGAGTAACCCGGATGCCCTGTCGCGGTTAACGGATTTTTTCGATAGCGAATTTTTTTTCCATAATGTGCGGTGTGATCAAAGCATAACCTTGCATCTGCCAGTGCGCCAGTTCAGTGATGGCGTTTGGCACGACTTCGATAAAATCCTGAAAATCACGCACTGAATAACCATAATCCTCTGCGGCCTGTCCGCAGACTTTGAATTTCACACCCAGGCTGGCGTAGTAATGCATGCGGTCGATCGCGTCACTGTATTTGGCCTGGTTTTTTTTCGCTACGGTGACGATTTCGGTGCCGTGAATCACCACGACAAGATTCAAATCCTCGGGCGAATAGTCATACGGCGCGTCCATCAGCGGGTTCATCACCGAACGTATCCAGTACAGCGCGCTGCTGATTTTTTGCGGATCGTCAAAATAAAAATCGAATACGACTTTGGCTGGCTGGTATGGCGTGGCGACCCATTTTGCTTCAGCAGCAGCTAGTGGTGAAGTGAGCGCGGCCAGCACACCAAGTACGGCAAAAAACAGTTTCATTTCACGCCCCGATTTTTTTACGTTGACATTCGCTTTATAGCTAACGTGGCAAGATTTTGTATTCTTTTTGCAGCAGGTGAAATAGCTTCAATCGCGCGGGATCAATCCGGTTTTCTGCGGCTGCCTGCTGGATGCTGCATCCCGGTTCGCTCAGGTGTCGGCAGTCGCGAAAACGACAGTGCCCGATGTACGGCCTGAAATCGACGAAGGCCTGCGCCAGAGCCTCCGGATTCAGATGCTGTAAAGCAAATTCCTGCAAGCCGGGCGAGTCGATCAAGGCGGCGTTTGTTCCAACACGATAAAGACGGGTATGCGTGGTGGTATGTTTTCCGCTATCGAGCGCCTCGGAGAACGCTGCGGTTGCCGCGTCGGTTTCAGGCACCAGTGCATTGATCAGGGTGGATTTCCCCATCCCTGACTGGCCGATCAAGAGCGTCGTGTGTGCATTGAGATAAGGCAGAATTGGGCGGGGGTCGGATTCGGCACTCAGCGCCACAACGGGATAGCCAAGTTGTTCCAGTTTGTGTAAGCGGACAAGCGCCTCCGCGCTTTCAGGCAGATCGATTTTGTTCAGTACCAGGAGGCTGGCGATGCCTTCAGCTTCGGCTGCCAGAATGCAGCGTTGCACCAGTTCGGTCGAAAAGCTGGGGCGCGCGGCCACCACCACAGCGATTTGTGTGACGTTGGCGGCGATAGGTTTACTGCGGAACAGGTCGCTGCGGTATAGCAGGCTGGCGCGCGGTTCCAGACTTTCGATGACACCCTGTTTGCCGGTTAGAAAGAGGTTAACCACATCGCCGCAGACGATGCGCAGTTGGCGACCTTGAACCAGGCAAGATATAGCACCGTGCTGCGTGGTTTCGACGGTGAAGCGGCGGCTGTATGCCGCAATGACCTGGCCTTGAACCTTGACTGAAAAATTGTCCAGGTTCAAATGTCCAGCAGTGCATCGACCTTGGCCGCGCAAATGAAATCATTTTCCGACAAGCCGTTGATCGCATGCGTCCAGAACTCGACGCGGCAGGTGTTGTAGCCGACCAGCATATAGGGATGATGGTCTTCGCGATGCGATACCCACATCACCGCATTGGCAAAGGCCTGCGTCTGATAGTGATCCTTGAACGTGTATTCCTTGAATATCTTCAGGCCATCGCGTTGCCAGCCGGCCAGCCCTTTCAGCATTGGCCCGATCTGCGCGTCGGTCATCGGCGCGATGCCGCCTTCGCAGGGCGCGCATTTTTTACGAACCAGACCTTCGGAAACATCACTCATGACAAAGCCCTTACTTGAATTTATAAAACTGCTGATTGAGATAAGCGCCGACGTTCAGCTCTTCTTCCGGAAACCAGCCCGCGCCGGTATTGGCATTGCAGCCGGAGATGCGGCCTGCCAGTTGCGCCGGGGTTTTGACTTTATGATCGGCGCGTGTGTACATCTTGCTGTCGTGGCACGCCACGCAAGATTTATCGTGCAGCGCCTTGCCCGCTTTGGGATCGCCTTTGGCAAATGGCATCGCGCTGGCGTGCGTTGCACCCAGCAACAAGCAGGAGAGTAGGGGGAGAAGTAGTTTTTTCATGATAGGGCGCTCCACAAATTGGCTGGGATGCCTGCATTATGGCCGCGCACAATTGATCGCGCCAGCTTGATCGACTTTTTTGTCGGTAGCCTGCCTGCGCCGTGTTGTGGGAAAATCCGCTTTCGACCAAACCGGTAAACAAAATGGCACTCAACCCGACGCACCTGCTTTGGCTGGACATGGAAATGACCGGCCTTTCCCCTGAAACCGATCGCATTATCGAACTGGCGATCGTCGTCACCGATGCCGATCTCAACACCGTCGCCGAAGGGCCGGTGCTGGTAGTGCATCAGAGCGACGAAGTGATGAACGCCATGGATAACTGGAACAAAAGCACGCATGGCAAGTCTGGCCTGATCGACAAGGTCAAAGCCTCACAGTTGAACGAAGCGGAAGCGGAAACGCAAATGCTGGCCTTTGTGCGCCAGCATGTCGCGAAGGGCGTTTCACCGATGTGCGGCAATTCGATCTGCCAGGATCGCCGCTTCATGGCGCGCTATATGCCGCAACTCGAAGCGTTTTTCCATTACCGCAATCTGGATGTCAGTACACTGAAAGAGCTGGCCAAGCGCTGGTGTCCAGGCTTGGCGGAAGGCTTCAAAAAAGGCAGCAAACACGAAGCGCTGGCGGATATTTACGAATCCATCGAAGAGCTGAAGTACTACCGTGAGCACTTTATTCAACCCGCAAATCCTTGAGTTTTGTAGGGTGGGCACAAAGGCGTGCCCACCCTACAAAAAGATGCAACATCAAAAAGATGCAACATGGATTACTGCTTATCCGCTTTTGCCCACGAATCTTTTAAGGTGACGGTGCGGTTGAATACGGGTGTGCCAGCTTGGCTGTCGCGCCGATCCGCCACGAAGTAGCCGTGGCGCTCAAACTGGAAGCAATCGTCAGCACGCGCATCGCGCAAAGCGGGTTCGAGTTGCGCGGTAAGGGTGGTGACTGAATCCGGGTTGAGGTCGTCCAGAAAATTGCCGCTGCCCTCTCCAGGGTGAGCCGTTGCGAATAAACGGTCATACAGTCGCACGCTGGCTGGGTAAGCGTGCCGTGCGCTTACCCAGTGAATGTTGCCCTTGACCTTGACGCTGTCCGAGCCCGGCGTGCCGGATTTAGTATCGGGCAGATAGTTGCAATGCACGGCGGTAATCGTGCCGTTGGCATCCTTATCACAGCCCGTACAGGTGACGACAAAGCCATAACGCAGCCGCACCGCGTTGCCGGGCTGCATCATGCCAGCCGCGTCGAGACGCGGCGGGAACAGTCGAAAATAACCCTTGGGCGGAGTCTCGGTAAAGTCTTCGCGCTCGATCCACAATTCTTTTGAAAACGGAATCTCGCGCTTGCCAAGTTCGGGCTGCTGCGGGTGGTTTGGGGCGAAACAGGTTTCCGACTGGCCGTCCGGGTAGTTGTCGATAATCAGCTTGACCGGGTCGAGTACTGCGATGCGGCGCAGGGCGGACGTGTTCAGCACCTCGCGCTGGCATTCCTCGAATACGCTGTAGTCGATCCAGCCGTCGGATTTGGAGATGCCGATGCGATCGGTAAACAGTTTGAAGCCTGCGGGTGAATAGCCCCGGCGGCGCGCGCCTACCAGCGTGGGCAGACGCGGGTCGTCCCAGCCGCTTACGTGCTTTGCGTCCACCAGTTGAATCAGCTTGCGTTTGGACAATACGATATAAGTGAGATTGAGCCGCGCGAATTCGATCTGCTGCGGCAGCGGGCGGGCGAACAGGCCGTTGTCTGCCAGCGTGTTCAGCAGCCAATCATAAAACGGGCGCTGCGCTTCAAACTCCAGCGTGCAGATCGAATGGGTGATGTTTTCCAGCGCGTCCTCTATCGGATGCGCGAAGGTATACAGCGGATAAACGCACCAGGCGTCGCCCGCGCGATGGTGCGCGGCGTGGCGAATGCGGTAGATGACCGGATCGCGCAGATTGATGTTGCCCGATGTCATGTCGATTTTGGCGCGCAGCACGTGCGCGCCATCGGCGAATTCGCCCGCTTTCATGCGCGTAAAGAGATCAAGATTTTCGTCCACGCTGCGGGCGCGGAACGGGCTGTTTTGACCGGGTTCGGTCAGCGTGCCGCGCAAAGCGCGAATGTCGTCGGCAGACTGTGAATCGACATAGGCGTGGCCGGAGCGAATCAGCGATTCGGCACACGCCAGCATCCAGTCAAAATAATCCGACGCGTAATAAAGATCGTTGCCCCAGTCGAACCCCAGCCAGCGCACCGCATCCAGAATCGAATCGACGTATTCCTGCTCTTCTTTTTCCGGATTGGTATCGTCAAAGCGCATGTGGCACACACCCGCGTAATCGCGCGCCAGGCCAAAATTCAGGAAGATCGATTTGGCATGGCCAAGATGCAGATAGCCGTTTGGCTCGGGTGGAAACCGCGTGCGGATTTTGGCCGGATCCGACGCCCCCGCCGCCTGGTCTGCGGCCAATCCCGGTTTACCCTGCCAGTGCCGTTGCGCATGCTTGCCGCTGGCGAGATCGCCCTCAATGATATGGCGAATGAAATTGCTACCGGGTGCGGTTTTGGGGTCGTCGGACATGAACGCTACAGCTTCGATAAAAGCCGAATTGTAACGGCAAGTGCGGCTTTGCCTTACTCCGCCACGATCACCCGCAGCACGCGCTATTCATTTGTATGGGCGGGCAGGGCACGGTGCCATACGAGCAGAACACACAACAGTCGCCCTGTTTGGGTTTCAGCACCGTATGGCATGCCTCGCATTCGTAAAACCACTGGCAGGCGTCGGTCGGCATGGTTTCGGTCTTGCTGTGGCCGCACACCGGGCAGGTGAGTGTGGAATC
>JAYVLR010000153.1:0-3332 GCA_043759395.1 Thiobacillaceae bacterium | reverse complement strand
CCCTTCATCCAGCGCCTTCATGAACGCGGGGCTCGCCCGCTTGCAAGACAAAAACCCCGATGCCGAACTGCGCCACAAATGGGTTGCATACGACCGCATCTCGCCGCATTTAAAACGCGCTATGGTTGCCGCAGAAGACAGCAAATTTCTCGACCACGAAGGATTCGATATCGAAGGCATTCAGGCCGCAGTCGAAAAAAACCTGAAGAAAGGCAAGCTCGTCGCAGGCGGATCCACCATCAGTCAGCAACTTGCCAAAAACCTGTTTTTGTCAGGTGATCGCAGCTTCATTCGCAAAGGGCAAGAGGCTGTCATTACGCTCATGATTGAAGCCACCTGGAGCAAACGCCGCATCCTTGAGGTCTACCTCAACATCATCGAATGGGGTGATGGCATCTATGGCGCAGAAGCTGCGGCACGGCGCTACTACAAAACATCGGCAGCCAACCTGAACGCCAATCAGGCGGCACGGATGGCCGCCATGGTGCCGAATCCGCGCTGGTTTGAAAACCACCACAGCTCGCGCAAATATCAACGCCGCGCCAGCACCATTGCGCGCCATATGCAGTACGCGCAGATACCGCGCTGAGAAACCCGCGCACCGCGTTACAATTCGCGGGTTTATGCGTGGCGCCGCCATGCTCGAATCGCATGACCGACTCCCATGACCGACTCGCTCGAAAACCAATCGCAAGAAACGCTTGAAGCCAGCCTGAGGCAGGTGCAAACCCTGCTCGCAAAAATGCGGCTGGTGGAGGAGCTTGTCCATAAACAGGGCGGGGCGCGGCACGAGTTGGTCGAGAATCTGGTTCACAAACAGAATCTGGCCGAGCTCAAGAAGCGGCTGGATGAGCTGCACCCCGCCGACGTCGCCTATATTCTGGAATCATTGCCGCTGGCAGACCGGCTGCTGGTATGGGAGCAGGTGCGGGCTGACCGCGACGGCGAAATCCTGCTGGAAGTATCCGATGCGGTACGCGAGTCGCTCATCGCCAGCATGGACAATGCCGAGCTGCTGGCGGCAGCCGAGTCGCTCGACACCGACGAAATCGCCGATATCGCGTCCGATCTGCCGCACGACGTGATTGCCGAGCTGCTGGTTTCGCTCGATGCGCAAAAACGCGCCCGCCTGCAATCTACCTTGTCTTATCCCGAAGACACGGTCGGCGCGCTGATGGATTACGACATGGTCACCATCCGCGAAGATGTCACGCTGGAAGTGACTATGCGCTATCTGCGGCGGCTGGGCGATTTGCCCGATCAGCTCGACAAGCTGTTCGTGGTCGATCACGGCGAGGCGCTGATTGGCGTATTGCCGCTGAAGCGTCTGTTGACCGCCGACCCCGAAGCCTCGGTTGCGGCGGTGATGGTTGAGGACATGGTGATTTTTCGCCCCGAGGACGAAGCGACCGATGCCGCGCAGGCATTCGAGCGCTATGACCTGGTGATGGCGCCAGTGGTGGATAGCCAGGGGCGGCTGATTGGCCGTCTCAGCATTGATGCGGTGGTGGACTATATCCGCGAATCTGCCGACTCGGACATGCTGTCGATGGCGGGCTTGAAAGAAGAGGAAGACCTGTTTTCGTCCGTGTGGCGCGCCGCGCGCAACCGCTGGACGTGGCTGGCGATTAACCTTTGCACGGCCTTTATCGCTTCGCGCGTAATCGGCATCTTCGAAGGCAGTATCGAAAAACTCGCCGCGCTGGCGGCACTCATGCCCATCATCGCCGGCATCGGCGGCAACTCCGGCAACCAGACCACCACGCTGATTATTCGCGGCCTGGCGCTCGGCCAGATCACCCAAGCCAACGCCCGTCGCCTGATTATCAAAGAACTGGGCGTGGCGGTATTGAATGGCATCGTCTGGGGCGCAGCCGTGGGGCTATTCGCCTGGCTGCTGTATCACAGCATCGCACTGGGCGGCGTGATGGCGCTGGCGATGATGCTGAATCTGCTGGTCGCCGCACTCGCTGGCATTTTTATTCCACTGATGATGAACCGCATGAAGCGCGACCCCGCAATCGGCTCGTCGGTACTCCTCACCGCCACCACCGACAGCATGGGATTTTTCATTTTTCTCGGCCTGGCCACCGTGATTTTGTTATGAATTTAAACCTCTCACCACAGAGACACAGAGGCACGGAGGACAACCCCTCAAACCACACTCGCCACTACACGGGACTTATATGTTTTTCTCCGTGTCCCAAGGGATACCGTCCCTGCGGGACATATCTCTGTGCCTCTGTGGTTCAAGGGTTTCCCCCCGAATGACATCCACCACCGATTACCCTGAAGGACACAAGAGCCGCGCGCTGTACTGGCGATTATTGTCGTTCGTGCGGCCTTACTGGCGCATGTTCGCGCTGTCTCTGGTTGGCCTGGTTGCGACTGCCGCCACTGAACCGGCGTTGCCTGCACTGTTCAAGCCGCTGCTGGATCAGGGCTTTGTGGAAAAAGATTCGCATTACCTGAAGCTGATTCCGCTGCTGATTCTGGCGCTGTTTCTGATTCGCGGTGTGGCCACTTTCATTAGTACCTACTGCATGGCGTGGGTCGGCACACGTCTGGTGATGGATTTGCGTGCGGTGATGTTCGACAAACTGATGGTGCTGCCCACGCGTTTTTTTGACCAGACCGCCAGCGGCCAGCTCATCGCGCACTTGGCCTTCAACGTCACCCAGGTTACCCAGTCCGCAACCAACTCACTCACCACGCTGGTGCGCGACAGCCTCACCGTGTTGGGCTTGCTTGGGTATCTGCTGTGGCTGAACTGGTCACTCACGCTGATCGTGTTCGGCATCGCCCCGCTCGCCGCCTTCATCGTCAAGATCGCCAGCCGCCGCTTGCGCGGCCTCGCCCGTCGCGCCCAGCAAAACCTTGGCGACATTACCCAGGTAGTCGATGAAGCGGTATCCGGACATCGCGTGGTCAAACTTTTTGGCGGCGAAGATTACGAACGGCAGCGCTTTGGCCAGGCCATCAACGATGCCCGCCGCTTCGAGATGAAGCGCATCGCCGCCGCCGCCGCCTACGACCCGGTCATCCAGTTTCTGGGGGCTATTGCCTTGGCGCTGATCGTCTACATCGCAACCGGCCAAGCCACCAGCGACCACAATACCGTCGGCGGTTTCGTCGCGTTTTTCATGGCCATGCTGCTGCTGTTTGCGCCCGTCAAACGCCTGACTGGCGTCAACGAACAGTTTCAACGCGGACTCGCCGCCGCTGAAAATATTTTTGGCCTGCTGGATGAAGATGCCGAACGCGACAGCGGCACGCAAAACCTTGAGCGCGCACGCGGCCAACTGGAATTCCAGAACGTCACCGTGCGCTAT
>JAYVLR010000152.1:0-7372 GCA_043759395.1 Thiobacillaceae bacterium | reverse complement strand
CCGCGCGAATGGGCGGATGAAACGCTCGCACAGATTGAAAAGAAAGTGGCCGCAGCATGAGCACCGGTTTGATTAAAGCGGCAAACCTGCTCGTCGAACTCTTCGTCGAAGAACTGCCGCCCAAGGCGCTGAAGAAACTGGGTGAGGCTTTTGCTGCAACGCTGGCTGAAAGCCTGATGGCACAGGGCCTGGCCGAACCCGACGCCGTCGTCACGAACTTCGCTTCTCCGCGCCGACTTGGCGCGCATGTCGCCAGGGTGCTGGCGCGCGCCGCCGACAAGCCGGTTTCGACCAAACTCATGCCGGTCGCCGTCGGCCTCGATGCCGACGGCAAGGCCACCCCAGCACTGCTGAAGCGGCTGGCCGCACTGGGTGCGGACGAATCCACAGTCGCAGGCTTGCACCGTGCCGCTGACGGCAAGAATGAAGCCCTGTTCCACGACAGCATCGCGCCCGGCACCACGCTCGCCGATGGCCTGCAACGCGCGCTCGAAGCTGCGATGGCGAAACTGCCGATCCCCAAAGTCATGACGTATCAGCTGGCTGACGGCTGGAGCACGGTCAACTTCGTGCGTCCGGTGCATGGCCTGGTTGCGCTGCATGGCGCGGACATCGTGCCGTTGTCGGTGTTGGGATTGCAGGCGGGGCGCACCACACAAGGCCATCGTTTTGAAGCGCGTGTCAGCCCGGTGTCGATCACATCCGCCGACAGCTACGCCAGCCAATTACACGACGACGGCGCGGTCATCGCCAGTTTCGATACACGCCGCGCCGAGATCGTGCGCCAGTTGCAGGCTGCCGCCGCGCCCCTGGGCTTGAAGCCGGTTGACGACGACGCGCTGCTGGACGAAGTAACCGCGCTGGTCGAGCGCCCGAATGTGCTGGTCGGACAGTTCGAGGAAGCCTTTCTCGACGTGCCGCCGGAATGCCTGATTCTGACCATGAAGGCGAACCAGAAATATTTTCCGCTGCTGGATGCGGCGGGCAAGCTCACCAACCAGTTCCTGATGGTCTCCAATATCTCGCCCGACGACGCGTCTGCGGTGATCCATGGCAACGAGCGTGTGGTGCGCCCGCGCCTGGCTGATGCCAAGTTTTTCTTCGATCAGGATCGTAAGAAAACGCTGGGCTCGCGTGTGTTGGGGCTGGCCAAGGTGGTGTATCACAACAAGCTTGGCACCCAAGGCGAACGCGTGACACGGGTGCAGGCGATTGCCCGGGCTATCGGCCAGCAGATCGGCGGCGAGATACTGGCGCTGAAAGCCGATCAGGCTGCGCTCTTGGCCAAAGCCGACCTGCTTACCGACATGGTCGGCGAGTTTCCCGAACTGCAAGGCATCATGGGGCGCTACTACGCGCAGCACGATGGTCTGGCTGACGATATCGCCTTCGCCATCGAGGATCACTACAAGCCGCGCTTCGCAGGCGACGAACTGCCGCGCAATGACGTCGGCGTGTGCGTGGCGTTGGCGGACAAACTGGAAACGCTGGCGGGCATGTTCGGGATTGGAGAAAAACCGACTGGCGACAAGGATCCGTTTGCCTTGCGCCGCCACGCGCTGGGCATCATCCGCATGCTGACCGAAAAGCCCGCGCTGCAATCGCAGCGACTGGATGCGCTGCTGGCTGGTGCGTTGCGCGCTTTCCCTTCGGGTTTACTCAGCGGGGTGCAAGCTGAGATCGAAAGCTTTATTTACGACCGCATCAGCGGCGCGCAACGCGAACACGGCTACAGCGCCAACGAAATCGATGCCGTGCTGTCGCTACGTCCGCCCGTGCTGGCCGATATTCCGAAACGGCTTGAAGCGGTACGCGCGTTTGCCGCGCAACCCGAAGCACCCGCGCTCGCCGCCGCCAACAAGCGCGTCGGCAACATCCTGAAAAAAGCCGAAGGCGAAGTCGGCCACACTGCCGATCCGGCGCGCTTCGTCGAAGCCGCTGAATCGGAATTGTTCGCTGCACTCAGTACCCTTGCACCGCAAGCTGATGCCGCGTTCAACGCAGGCGACTACACCATGTCACTGCAAAAACTCGCCGCGTTGAAAGAGCCGATCGATGCCTTCTTTGACCACGTCATGGTCAACGCCGACAACCCTGCACTCAAGGCCAACCGGCTGGCACTGCTGAACCAGCTCCACCAGACCATGAACCGGGTGGCGGACTTATCCCGTCTGGCGGCGTAAACTCACCGCATGAAGCTCATCATCCTTGACCGTGACGGCGTCATCAACCTTGACTCCGACCAGTTCATCAAGCATCCGGACGAATGGAAACCCATTCCCGGCAGCCTTGAGGCGATTGCGCGGCTCACGCGCGAGGGCTGGCGGGTGGTGGTCGCAACCAATCAATCGGGCTTGGCGCGCGGCCTGTTCGAGATGGCGACCCTGAACGCGATTCACGCCAAGATGCACAAGGCGGTGATGGTAGCGGGCGGACGGATCGAAGCGGTGTTTTACTGCCCGCATTCGGCAGAAATGGAATGCGAATGCCGCAAGCCGCGCGCGGGCATGTTGCTGGAAATCGCCGCGCGCTATGCCGTCGGCCTGACCAACGTACCGATCATCGGCGACTCGCTGCGCGACTTGCAGGCGGCGCTGGCCGTGGGCGCACAAGCCATCCTGGTCAAAAGCGGCAAAGGCGTGCGCACAATCGCGGCGGGCGGCCTGCCCAGCGGCATCCCGGTGTACGACAATCTGGCTGAAGCGGTCAACCGTCTGCTGACAACACCGTCATGAACCTGCTGCGTTCAAGTATTTTTGCGCTGCTGCAGACCGCGCTCACCATCCTGTTTACCTTCGTCGCGCTTGCCAGTTTTCCGTTTGCACCGCACACGCGCTATCGCATGATTACCGTCTACAACCACAGCGTGATCTGGCTGGCGCGCTGGATTCTGGGCATCCGTTACGTGGTGCGCGGACGCGAACATTTGCCTGATGTCCCGGCGGTGATTCTGTCCAAACACCAATCAGCCTGGGAGACAGTGGCCTTCCTGTTTCTGTTCCCGCCGGTGGCTGCGGTCATCAAACAGGAGTTGCTCAATGTGCCTTTTTTCGGCTGGGGGTTTCGCATGTTGAGCCCGATTGCGATTAACCGCTCGACCGGACGCGAAGCGCTGAAGCAAATCGTTGCGCAAGGAAAAGACAAACTCGCGCAAGGCTTTTGGGTGCTGGTGTTTCCAGAAGGCACGCGCGTGGCCGCAGGCGAAAAAGGCCGCTACGGCATCGGCGGTGGTTGGCTCGCCGCCGAAACCGGCACGCCTGTGGTGCCCGTAGCGCATAACGCAGGCGAAGTCTGGCCCCGCGATGCCTTCATCAAACGCCCCGGCACCATCACCGTCAGCATCGGCCCGGTGATTAGCAGCAGCGGCAAAAGCGCCGCCGACATCACGCGCGAAACCGAAGCCTGGATTGAAGCCGAAATGGCCACCCTGCCCCGTGCTGCCGCGCCTCAATAACGGATTTCTCGAACTGGGCGACACCGCCGTTCCCTATGAATTGCGCCGCTCTGCGCGCCGCCGCACGCTCGGCATGACCGTCACCCCGCAACAGGTGCGCATTCACGCACCGAGCTGGACACCGCGCGCCGAAATCGCTCACTACGTGCAACAGCAGCAAGACTGGCTACGCCGCGCCTGGGCAAAAATGCAGACGCACAAAGTGACTGTGCCAGAAGCCGAGCGCAACCAGCTGACGTATCTGGGTCGTCGCCTGTCGCTGGAGTTTCACCCTTCACTGTTCGTTCATCTTCGCCGCAGCGGCAATACGCTGCGCGTCGAGTGCCCGCTCAACCATGATCGCGACGCGCTCGTGCGCACCTGGCTGCATCAACAAGCCGCTAAACTGCTGGCCTGGCGGCTCGCGCGCATCGCCCGCCGCCTGCGTCGCGCACCTAAACGCTTTGCCCTGTCCAATGCGCAAACCCAATGGGGAAGCTGCACCCGCAGCGGGCATATCCGGCTCAACTGGCGGCTGGTACAAGCGCCGTTAGACTTGATCGACTACGTCGCCGCGCACGAACTCGCCCACCTCGTTCATCTCGACCACTCGCCCGCATTCTGGGCCCAAGTCGCCGCGCTGTGTCCGGACGCGCTCGCCTGCCGGGCAAGTCTGCGTAAAATGAGCGCGAGTTTGTTTCAGGTTTAACGATTGAAACAGTGTGCAGGTCGGCCTGAAGGCCGACCTGCACAAACCGCACTATTTATTGAGTCGGCAACGGTGAAGGAAAACAGGCGATAAACAAAAATCAACCGGCCAAGGCAAACTGTTTAATGGCCGACTCAATAATGAGGCTCGTCTCCATAAGGACAAATCATGCGAATCCTTCACACCATGTTGCGCGTCGGCGATCTCGACCGTTCCATCAACTTTTACACCCAGGTGCTCGGCATGAAGCTGCTGCGCCGCAAGGATTATCCGGACGGCAAATTCACCCTCGCCTTCGTCGGCTACGACACAGAAGATACAGCCAGCGTGCTCGAACTCACCTACAACTGGGGCGTGGCAAGCTACGCGCGCGGCAACGGCTACGGCCATATTGCGATTGAAGTCGATGATGCCGCCGCCGCGTGCAAAGCCACCGCAGCCCAAGGCGGCAAAGTGCTGCGCCCCGCCGGGTCCATGTCGCACGGCACCACCGTCATCGCCTTCATCGAAGACCCGGACGGCTACCCGATTGAATTTATCCAGAAAGGCACAGCGGGCTGGGTCGGCGTATTACCACCTCAGACAGACGCCATCGGAGGTTTGGGCACTGATTGAGACAGAAAAATCCATGTCTATAACGTTCGGTTGAAATATCCGGTTTCGTCAACCCGCGCGTTCACTTTTCCCACGGGTTGATAACGGGCACGCCGCCGGCCAGAAAGGGAGCGGTGTCCCGCGTCGCCACGGTGAAACCATGGGCTGCGGCGATTGCAGCAATCCGGCCATCCGCCACAAAGATAAGGCAGCCGCTGCTTCGGTCGCGGCCAATCAAGGGCGCGTAGGCCATTGCCGCCCGCTGGTCAAACGGCAGGATGCGCGACTCGAATAGTCTTGCCATCAGCTTGATCAATGTGGCATCAAGCCCTGACTTCTAAAAAACTGCATCGCTTCATCCAGCCGCTGCACCGCATGAACTTCCATCCCGGCGATCTTCTGCTTGGGCTGGTTGGCAGCGGGGACGACGGCTTGGGTGAAGCCCAGTTTGGCGGCTTCTTTCAGCCGCTCTTGCCCGCGCTGCACCGGGCGGATTTCACCGGCCAAGCCGACTTCGCCGAACATCACCAGTTTGTCGGGCAGGGGCTGGCCGCGCAGGGAGGAAACAATCGCGGCGAGGACGGCGAGGTCGGCGGCGGGCTCGCTGATTTTGACGCCGCCGACGGCGTTGACGAACACGTCCTGATCGAAGCAAGCGATACCAGCGTGACGGTGCAGCACAGCGAGCAGCATCGCGAGCCGGTTCTGTTCCAGCCCCACACTCAGGCGGCGCGGGTTGGGCGCGTGGCTGCTATCGACCAGCGCCTGTATCTCGACCAGCAGCGGGCGCGTGCCTTCCTGCGTAACCAGTACGCAGGAGCCGGGCACCGGCGCGCCGTGGTGCGACAGAAAAATCGCCGAGGGGTTGGACACGCCCTTCAAACCTTTTTCGGTCATCGCGAACACGCCGATTTCGTTGACCGCGCCGAAGCGGTTTTTGATCGCGCGCACCAGCCGAAAACTCGATCCGGTGTCGCCCTCGAAATACAGCACGGTATCGACGATGTGCTCCAGCACGCGCGGGCCGGCGATGGCGCCTTCCTTGGTGACGTGGCCGACCAGCAGAATCGCGCAGCCGCTCTGCTTGGCGTAGCGCGTCAGCTGCGCCGCGCATTCGCGCACTTGCGCGACCGAGCCGGGCGCGGAGGTCAGGGTTTCGGAATACACGGTCTGGATCGAATCGATCACCGCGATGGCGGGCTTGATCGCAGCGAGGTGGCTCAGAATCGCTTCGAGCCTGATCTCGGGCAGCACTGGCAAATGCGCTTCGGGCAGGCTCAGGCGGCGCGCGCGCAAGGCGATCTGCTGGGCGGATTCTTCGCCGCTAACGTACAAGGTCGGCAAGCTTTGCGACAGCACTGCCAGCGCTTGCAACAGCAGGGTCGATTTGCCGATGCCAGGGTCGCCGCCGATCAGCACCACGCCGCCCGCGACCAATCCGCCGCCGAGTACGCGGTCGAGCTCGCCCAGCGTGGTCGGAATCCGGCTCGCTTCGGTGCCCTCCACTTCGCCCAACAGTTGTACACGGCTTGATGCCGCCAGCGCCTGGTAGCGCGGTTTGCTGGCCTCGGCCACGGTTTCAATCAGCGTATTCCAGGCAGTGCAATGCGGGCATTGCCCCTGCCATTTCGGCGAGATGCCGCCGCATTCGGTGCAGCTGTAAATCGTTTTTGTTTTAGCCATTTTTGGTTTATATGCCACCCAGTTCACGCTGATGGCGGAGCGCCAACACGCGTGCGACATCGCGGATTTCGTCGTATCTGTAAAGCGCAATGTAGCCGCTCTTGCCGCGCGAGATAACTAGTTCGCGCACCGCTTGCCCATAGGGGCGACCAATCCGTGGATGGAAAGCAAGCGCATCTACCGCAGAGATAATCAAGGGAATGGTTTTGACCGCCTCTTCAGGATTGTTTTTATAAAGAAACCGCGCTAAGCGCTCCAGATCGCGCGTGGCGCGAGGGGAATAACGCAGCTTTGCCATCGATCAAAGTTTGACCGGTTTTGGCCGCTTTGCTTCTTCGCCCGCAATGATCGCTCGCAGATAAGCATGTACTTCTTCGGAGTCGTAGCCCTCGCCCGTCTCGGTCATCTCACGATCCGCCTCAAGCGCCTCGGCCATAAATTCAGCGTAGGCTTCAGATTGCACTACGCGCTCTTCCAAGGCTTCGATCATCCAGGCGTGGGGCGATTTGCCGGTAGCTTCGGCCAGCGGCGCTATGCGCGCCTTGAGTTGTTCGGGGAGTTTAAGGGTAGTGGTAACGGCCATAGCGTGCTCCTTAGAGACAAGGTAATACAAAAGTAACACCGTCTCGACAGAACGTCAAGCGCGGGTTCAAGCCGGGAACACGCCCGTGGATAGATAACGATCACCCCGGTCGCAGGCGATGGCAACGATGACGGCGTTTTCGACTTCTTCCGATAATTGCAAAGCCGCCCATAGAGCGCCACCTGAAGAAACTCCAGCAAAAATTCCTTCCTCGCGTGCCAGTCGTCGCGTGGTTTCTTCGGCGTTGGGCTGGTTGACGTAGATCATCCTATCGATCAGCGAAAAGTCGCAAATCTTCGGCAGATATTCCTGCGACCATTTGCGTATGCCCGGAATCTGCGCCCCTTCGTCGGGTTGTACGCCGACGATC
>JAYVLR010000151.1:0-4277 GCA_043759395.1 Thiobacillaceae bacterium | reverse complement strand
CTGGGCCGCCGTCTGGATGCGCTGCAAGCCACCGCACAGAATCTTCACGCTCAATGCTACCAAGCCGACGTGCGTGACCCGGTCGCAATGCAAGCCGCTGCGCACGCATTTATGGCCGAATTCGGCACCCCCGATATCGTCATTGCGGCGGCCGGAATCAGTGTCGGCACCCTCACCGAAGAAGCCGACGATGCCGCTGTATTTCGCGCCGTGATGGATGCGAATGTGCTGGGTTTAGTCCACACCTTTCAGCCGTTCATAAAAGCCATGAAAACAAAAAACTGCGGCGTGCTGTGCGGTATTTCCAGCGTGGCCGGGGTGCGGGGCTTGCCGGGCGGCAGCGCCTATTCCGCATCCAAAGCCGCCGCCAGCGTTTACCTCGAAAGCCTGCGGGTCGAAATGCGCTCAAGCGGCATCGCCGTCGTCACCGTCGCGCCTGGCTACATCGACACGCCGATGACCCGGATTAACCCTTACGCCATGCCCTTCAAAATGACAGCGAACGACGCTGCGATAAAAGTGGCACGCTGCATCGCGCAGCGCCGCGCTTACACCGTCATCCCATGGCAAATGGCCTGGGTGGCGCGACTGCTTAAATGGCTGCCCATTCCGGTCTATGATGTAGTATTCGAAAAAGCACCGCGCAAACCGCGTCACCTGCCCACATAATCAAAACCGACACATAACGGAGCATCATGGCAGACCCTCTCAAAATCATCCTGATTGACGACCACCCCTTGCTACGCATGGGCGCGGCGGGCTATATCAATCAAGCGGAAGACATGCACCTGAGCGCGCAATTCGCCAATGCGCAAGAATTACGCGCATGGCTTGCGGCAGGCAACAAGGCCGACGCAGCGCTCCTTGACCGATCCTTGCCTGACGCAGACGGCCTCGACCTCGTCTCCGAAATCCGCGATGCCGGAATCAAAGTCATCATGTTCACCATTGCCGACAGCGACGAAGAAATTTTCGAAGCCATCGCGGCCAGTGTCGATGGCTACGTCGTCAAATCCAGCGACCCGGATCAAGTGCTGGCAGCCATTCGCAGCGTATGCGACGGACAAAGCAGTTTTCCGCTTAGCGTCATGCAAAAAATTGCGTGCGGCGAACTGCATGGCAATGCACTGACCACACTCACCAAGCGAGAACTGGAAGTTGTGAGTTACGTCAAAGAAGGATTCGCCAACAAGAAAATTGCGTATGAGCTCACCCTGTCGGAAAACACCGTGCGCAACCACCTGCGCAACATCATGGAAAAGCTGGGACTGAAGAACCGCGTCCAGGTTGCGACGCTGGCGCTGAAAGAAGACCACAAGCGACATTGAATCGCGTTTGATTGATCCGGCCAAGGGCGTGTATTTATTGGCCGCGTCTTCTTTAGGCTGGGTCAACAATACAATAAGGGAGAGACTGCACTGTCCCGGTTTTCACTAATCGATAAACGTCTGTTATGGCCGATTATGCACAGCTGTTGATTATGTGAAGGAACATGCCGTAACGCCTGTCAGTCCTCGCTGCCAAGCCACGGGTCGAAAAGGACGCTTTGCATAATCGCTGCGTGTTTACAAAGCCCGCGAGATGGCAAGGTGGACATAGGAGTGGGCTCGCCAGGGGAGATCTCATCTTTGGATGTCACCGTAGTCCGGCATCGGGAATTGTGCTGATGTCCCTCATATAGGCGTTTATCGGGCAGTCCGCGATCCAAATTGCCCATTGCCCTGCGCTTAGCTCGGCTTGGTGGGTCTTCAACAAAGGGCTCGTAGAGTGTGCCGACCACTTCTGACAAACGTGGAAATTATGTACACCTTACGACGGCATCAACCGCTGCCGGGCCGCTTGCCGCTTATCCTTCGAGCCAGTCGGCCCCACAACTTCACATAATCAACGACTGTGCATAATCGGCCTTATGTGAAGCTTCAGTGCGACCTGAAAAGTCGCTTTTATTTCTGTTTCACAGGAGGAATTATGAACTGATGAAACCGGTTGTTCCATCAACCGTTCCCTACCCAGACATGCGGAGTTGGTAACAACTCGGTGTGAAGCTCTGGGGACAATGTAACCGCCGGTTAATTCGGTACGCCAACCCGCGAGGGGAAGCGAAATCTGCCAGCACAAAGGTGGAGAGGTGCTAGGGATGAGTGGGTACGATCAACATATGTGAACCTTCATTAAACGTCGTAACACATGACAAGCCAAATGTGCTGATAGGCTTGAACCAAAAATGGTAAGCGGTTAGGTATGGCTCCTTGAAGCTGGGTCATCGTGGACAGTGCGCCGCCGGCGAAGAGAAGGGATCCGCCTCACTCAGAAATAAATGCGGAACAGGGTAAGCCCGTAGTGTCGCCGGAAACGGCAGGTGAACCGCAAGGGATGCCGTTGGTGCTGCGGGTAAAGGAACAAGGAAAAAGCAAAGGCCGTTCTGTAATGGAATGGATAGGGGTTGCAATATCACCTCACGCGAAAGTGGGCAGACTTCCTTATGGTCTCTCTTCACAAGAGAGCTTTTAGAACCATCTAAACGAAGGGAGAGCAAATGGACGCTGCAACACTGGCGTGTGCACCATTCGACATGACGTGGAACGGTATCAGTTGGATTGATGTTCAGCGTCAGGTAAGACGGCTGCAAGCGCGTATTGTGAAGGCAACACAGGCCGGCAGGCACAACAAGGTGAAAGCCTTGCAATGGTTGTTGACCCACTCGTTCAGCGGCAAAGCATTAGCTGTCAAACGGGTGACTGAAAACAAAGGCAGGAACACCCCCGGTGTGGACAAGATCACATGGAAAACACCGGAGGCAAAGATCAACGCGATAGCGTCGATGAAGCGGCGGGGTTATTCGCCGCTTCCGCTTCGGAGGGTATTAATTCCGAAGAAGAACGGCAAGACAAGGCCACTCGGCATCCCCGTAATGAAGTGCCGCGCCATGCAAGCGTTACATCTGCTGGCGTTGGAACCCGTTGCGGAAACCACTGCCGACCTGAATTCCTATGGGTTCAGGCCGGAACGATCAACCGCCGATGCAGGGAAGCAATGTTTCAATTCCCTGGCGCAGAAAACAAGCGCGGAGTGGGTGCTGGAGGCCGACATCAAAGGCTGTTTCGACAATATCAGTCACGACTGGATGATTGCCAACATCCGCACGGACAAGGCAGTTCTTAAGAAGTGGCTCAAGGCGGGATTCGTGTATCAAAACGAACTCTTCCCCACAGAATCCGGCACCCCGCAGGGGGGAATCATCAGTCCGGTACTGGCAAACATGACGCTAGATGGCCTCGAATCAATGCTGGCGGAGAAGTTTCCAAATGCAAAGCGGACAGGTCGGAAAATGAACATGGTGCGTTACGCGGATGACTTTATTATCACCGGCAATTCGAAAGAGTGGCTGGAGCATGAAGTCAAACCTGCGGTGGTTGAATTTCTGGCGGAACGCGGGCTAGTCCTATCGCCGGAGAAGACCAAAATAACGCACATCAGGGAAGGGTTTGATTTCCTCGGATGGAACATTCGCAAGTACCACGACAAGCTGTTGATGAAGCCGTCGAAAGCGAACGTCAAAGCACATCTTGATAAAATCCGTGAAGTCATCAAAGGCAACAAGACGGCTAAACAGGCAAATCTGATAAGGCTGCTTAATCCTGTTCTACGGGGATGGGCGAATTACCACAGCCATGTGGTCGCCAAGAAAACCTTTGGTAAAGTTGATACCTATGTCTGGTCAATGCTATGGCAATGGGCGGTAAGACGGCATCCAAATAAAGGAGACCGATGGGTTAAAGAGAAATACTTTAAGACCAGAGGCACCCGGAGTTGGGTATTTGCCGCCACAGAAAAACAAGAAGATGGAAAGAGTAGAGAGATCATCTTGCTAAAAGAATCGGATACGCCAATCCAACGGCATATCAAGATCAAAGCCGATGCCAACCCGCACGACCCGCAATGGGAACGGTACTTCGAGTCCAGATGGGGTAAGAAAATGCTGAACTCGGCGAGAGGCCGTGCGAAGCCTTACCGTGTATGGCTAAGGCAAGATGGCATGTGTCCCGCCTGTCAGGAACCCATCACAAAAGGCATCCCGTGGGATGTTCGTTATATTGTGAAAAGAGCTGACGGCGGAACGGACGCGGCAAGCAATCTTAAAATGCACCATCTCAATTGCTGTAGGAATAATTAAAAGTTGCCGGAAAATACAGTTGTGAAACCGAGTGTCGCAAGATGCTTTTGAGGGGCTTGAGCCGTATGCGTCGTGAGGCGCACGTACGGTTCTTAGGGGGCGG
>JAYVLR010000150.1:0-3437 GCA_043759395.1 Thiobacillaceae bacterium | reverse complement strand
TGGGCGGGGGGCGGGATTCTGTCGCCTTTGTTGCCTTGGGACTATCCGTCTGCGGTGTCGGCGCTGGCTTTGCGTTCGATGGCGGCCTACCCGGCCTGGATCGCAAACATTGAGGCGCTGTCCGGGCTGGATGCGGAATACTGGCGCTGCGGCATGTTGGCGCAAGATTGCGCGATGCCGGATGCGGCGCTAGCCTGGTGCGCTGAACATGATTTTGCGTGCGAGCCAGTCAACGCTGGTACCACAATCCAAACACTCAGCTTGCCCGACGTTGCCCAGGTGCGAAACCCGCGTCTGCTGGCCGCGCTGCTAAAAGCCGTCATGGCATTGGGCGGACGCGTGATCGAACAGGCGCAGGTGATGGCTCTGACCACCACAGCCCACCACGCCACTGGCGCTGTCACCGCGAGCACCACCTATGCAGCCGATCGCGTGGTCATCGCCAGTGGTGCATGGTCTGGCATCGGTCTGGCGCACTTGCCTGCGGTGCCGAATATCCGCCCTGTTCGCGGGCAGATGCTTTTATATAAATTGGCACCGGGCACGCTCGATACGATTTTGTATCGCAATGGTATCTATTTGATCCCGCGCCGGGACGGGCATGTGCTGGCGGGCAGCACGCTGGAAGATGCGGGGTTTGATAAATCGACGACAGTCGAAGCGCATGACCATCTTCATGGCGAAGCGTCTGAAATGTTGCCGGTTCTGTCCGGCATGAAGCCGGTGCAACACTGGTCGGGGCTGCGTCCGGGATCGCCCGATAACATCCCGGTGATTGACCGTCACCCGGATTTTGACAATGTGTTTGTGAATACCGGGCACTTCCGTTACGGGGTGACGATGGCACCAGCCTCGGCTGAACTGCTGATTGATTTGATGGAAGGGAATACGCCATCCATCGACCCTGAGCCGTATCGCTGGCAGGCTGCATTGGAACGACGCTAGTGTTGATACGACAAGGCGCGCATGCGCTAGAATCAGGGCGCAATTCAGCCAATGTCAATCGGGATTGACCAGAACAGGATACCGTTATGAAACACGCAGTAATGACTCCGCTCAGCGAGTCAGACTATCTCGACGGCGAAGGTGCCAGCCCGATTCGGCACGAATACGTGGCAGGGGAAGTGTTCGCCATGGCGGGCGGAAGCAAGGCGCACAACATTATCTCGCTCAACCTGGCAGTGTTACTTCGCAACGCGCTGCGCGGCAGCGGCTGCCAGACATTTATCGCTGACATGCGCGTACGCATCGCTGTGCAATCGAGCTACTACTATCCCGATGTGGTGGTTACCTGCGCACCTGGCGATCTGGGAAACGACGCGCCAAAAAACCATATCGAATCACCCAGTTTGATCGTAGAAGTGTTATCGCCAGCCACCGAAGCGGCCAACTCTGAAAGCTCGGGGCGGCGCGAAAAAATGCTCGCCTACCGCCATATCGCAAGTCTCTCCGAATACGTACTCATCGACCAGGAACGGCGCTGGGTCGAGGTGTATCGGCGCGCAGGGTCGGGCTGGATCGCCGACCTGTATTCGCCGGGTGATACGATCACATTGAACCCAGCCACGCTGGACACTGGCAAACTGGCATTCGGCATGGACGAAGTTTACGAAGGCAGCGAGGTTGTCTGAACCTGTAGCAAAATTTTGCCAGATCACACACGCAGCGTACCGACCCGAGGTTGGGAAAAGCAAACTTCATGGCTACAATTTGGCAGTACCTACAGGAGTACATTTTATGAGCCTGACCGTTGAACAGATTGCTGAGGGAGCGCTTTCGCTGCCCAGCGAAGCGCGTGCGCTGCTTGCCGACCGCCTGGCCGAAAGCCTTGATCCGCTGGAAGACAGCCACATCCGCAAACTTTGGGCAGACGAAGCATTGCGCCGACGCGACGATGTTCGCAGCGGACGTGTCGAGACCATCCCGGGAGAAGAAGCGCTGTCACATATTCAACAGATGTTCAAGCGGTGAGATTTGATTTTCATCCGGATGCCCTGGTCGAATACGAGGCAGCCGCGCGTCATTACGCAGCGTGCCAGGATGGGCTGGAAATCCGGTTTATTGCTGCGATCGAACACGCGATTCAACTCATACTCGCTTCGCCAAACAGATGGGCCGTGCTTGAAGAAGATGTCCGGCGCTGTTTAACCCGTATTTTCCCCTATGCCATTCTTTACACCGTCGAACCTGATTATGTGCTGGTGATCGCAGTCATGCATAGTCATCGTGAACCTGGTTATTGGCAAAATCGTCTTGCCTGAAATATCGATACCCACAAGCCACCACCATGAGTATAAAAACCTGCTGGGTCATCACGCTGGGCATTCCCGGCATGGACAACCAGTCGCTGGGACTGGCCGAGGCGCTGGGGTTCGACATCGTGCAGAAATTCGTCGAACCCGTCGCGCCCTGGAAATTCATTCCGCCACCGCTCTGGATACCGCCGCTCTCGTTTTATGGTCCGCGCACGGATCCTTTCGAACCGCCCTGGCCTGATGTGCTGATTGGCACGGGGCGCCAGACCATTGCGGCATCACTGGCGGTCAGCCGGGCAAGCAATGGGCGGACGTTCACGGTGCGCATTCAGGATCCGCACATCAACCTGAAAAAATTTGACCTGGTCGTGACGCCTGAGCACGATCAATGCCGGGGTGACAATGTCTTTGCGACGCGCGGTGCACTGCATTTTGTGACACCGCAGCGGCTGGCTGAGGCAGCGCATCGCGATGAGATGAAAGTCAACGCGCCGCGCCTAGCCGATCTCCCCGCTCCACGCATCGCCGTGCTGGTCGGCGGCAACAATAAATATTTCCAATTAACGCCTGCGGTTGCCCGTGATCTGGCCGGGCGTTTGCGGCGCACCGTACTGGATTCGGGCGGCAGCCTGATGCTTACGACTTCGCGTCGCACCGGCAAGGAGGCCGAAGCGATTCTGCGTGAGCAATTATCCGATCTGCCCGGTGTCATCTGGACGGGCGAAGGCGACAATCCCTACCTCGGATTTTTGGCGCTCGCTGATGTCATTGTGACCACCTGTGATTCGGTCTCGATGGCATCCGAAGCCTGCGCCACTGGCAAACCCGTTTACATGTTTGATCTGCCCGGCGATCTGCCTGGCGGATCGGCCAAATTCGAGCGTTTTCATCGCATAATGCGCGACGCGGGCTATACCCGCCCGTTCACCGGCGCGCTGCAAGTCGAATGGGGCAAGCGCCTGGACGACATGAGCGCGACAGCACACGAAGTATTAAGGCGCATGAACGCTAAATTACAAGGCAAACCCAACGAATGAAACTGCGCATCGAAACCTTCAGCAACGTCAAAGGCGGCAGCGCTTTTTTCAAGGCCATCGGTCATCCGCTCGCGGCGGCCAACGCGCACGCCCTGTTCGCCGAACTCGCTGCTGCCGGGCCGCTGGCGCTATACGATCCGCTGGG
>JAYVLR010000149.1:0-9602 GCA_043759395.1 Thiobacillaceae bacterium | reverse complement strand
GGGAGGGGTGGTTGCGGTGCCCTTGAAGGTCTCCTCAAAACGGGCGACTCCGTAGAGGAAGTCCCAGTTGCCGGGGGCGTGGGCCACGAATCCGAAGTTATTCAGCACGTCGATCATGGCCTGGCCGCGGGAAAACAGCGCTTCGCCGGAACCCTGAACCGTATCGCCGGTGTTGATCAGGAGCGAGTAGTCGATGCCAGTTACTGCATCAGTGGTACCGGCGCGAATTTCCTGGATCTTCGTGTACATGCGGGCCACGCCGCCTTCCATGCTGTGGCCGACGGCATCGCTGCGCAAATTGGGACGGGGCAACAGGTGACCGTGGATGTCGCCGGTATGGATCAGGAACACAGGGCCGCTACCCGCAAAGGCAGCAGCCGACATCATTCCAACAGCGGTTGTGGTCAGCATCCCTAGCCGTAATAACTGGCTCGAGATCCTGGTTAAGCCGGGTAAGCACTTGTCTATAATCATGGCATTCCTCCTTATAATTGATTGATCCCCGTGACGGGGTCTACGCAGGGTGGTGTAGGCAAGGGATTTATTCCACCTGCTTTCCACGCTTTGGTCTGATGAGTGGCACATGCCCTGGCAAAATGGGATATGGCATCAAACTATGGGTAAGACGAAAGTCGGCGGCAATTTAGTCCATTTTTTTATTTTTGCCTGGGTGGAATAAACGGGCGGCTTGACGCGTCCTAACGGTGGGGGGATAAAAATGGTCATGATGTTACTTGGCTTTGGACGATCGAATATTGATGTCTTGCGGCCGCAGCTTTATCGTATTGCCTATGCTTGGTGCCATAACGCGGCGCTGGCGGAAGACTTGACGCAGGATGCGCTGTCCAAGGCCTGGCTTTCGCGGACACAGTTGCGCGAAAAAAAGGCGCTGAAAGGCTGGCTGATTACGATTTTGAACCACTGCTGGCTGGATCATCTGCGTGCCCGGCGTGACTGCGATGATATCGACGCTTTAAGCGAGTTGATCGAGACAGATGCGGACGGCCCGGAGGTGGTGTGCGGGCGCAATCAGATTGTCGTGTGCGTGCGTGAGGCCGTCTCGCGTCTTCCGCTTGGGCAACGCCAGGTGCTGACGCTGGTCGATCTGGAGGAATGTTCCTATCTGGAAGTGGCAGAAGTATTGGGGATTCCGGTGGGAACGGTGATGAGCCGCTTGTCGCGGGCACGCAATGCACTCAAGGATATTTTGAATCGGGCAATGTTAAATCAGGCCGCGCCCAATCAGACTGCTCGCCGTTTATGGAGCGTGAAATGAATGAACCGGTTTCGGATGAAATACTGAACGCCTTTATCGACGGCGAGCTGGGTAGTCAGGAGAGCGAGCAGTTGCTGGCGCGAATGCGCGAAGACGAAGCGCTGTCCAATCGTGTATGCGTCCGGCGCAATCTCAAGAATATGGTGCAGCTGGCGTACGCCAATCCGCCTGGCGCGGTCACACATTTGGCTGCGACGCGGTTTGCTGCGCAGGGTATGGCGCGGTTTGCCGCCGTCATATTGGTGCTGGCGCTGGGTTTGGGTGGCGGATGGTTCATGCGTGACATACAGGGCGGCGCAGTGTCGACCGCAGCGTTGACCCCGGCGAGTCGTGATTCCGGCATGATTCATCTGTCATCAGCTCCCGATCCGACAAGGGTAATGTTGCATGTGGACTCGGTCGCGCCGGACAAGTTTCAGGCTGTACTGGATCGCGCTGAACGGTTTTTGGACGAGGCAGATCAGGCGGGGCGGCCGATTCAGCTTGTGGTGATTGCCAACGGTCGCGGGCTGGAATTGCTGCGTGCCGGTTACAGCCCGCAAGCTGCGCGGATTGCCCTGGTCTCAAAGCGCCATACCAACATTCACTTTATTGCCTGCAATCAGTCGATTGCGCGGTTTGAGAGAGAAGGCCAACACGTGGTGTTGTTGCCCGAAGTTAAAATTGCGCCGACCGCGATAGGCGAAATCGTGACCCGTCTCCAGCAAGGCTGGACCTATGTCAAGGTGTGAGCCACGAGCCTGTCGGACTTGAAGGAAATCGGCTGCAAATCCACCTGGTCAGTCCATATTTCGTCGTTTTTTTGGGCAATAGAACGATTATTGCCCGGCAAAATCTGGCCTCGACCAGCCGAATTTTCGCTTCGATTCTTCAAGTCAGACAGGCTCCCGGGAAAATACGGCCTGCGTTTTTTTCTGTCTTTTCTGGCCTTGTTGCTTTGTGCAAATGGGATTCTAGCCAGCGCGTCGCAGCTTGAGCCGCTGACTAACCAACTGTCGGGTCATCCCTCACCGTATCTGGCCATGCACGGCAGCGACCCGGTTGCGTGGCAAGAGTGGAATGCCGAAACTGTCGCCCGCGCCCGACGCGAGAACAAACTGCTGTATGTGTCGGTTGGCTATTTCGCGTGCCACTGGTGTCATGTGATGCAGCGCGAGAGTTATAACAACCCCGAGATTGCCGCATTACTGAACCGGGATTTCATTCCCGTCAAAATCGATCGGGAATTGAACAGCGGTATGGATGAAGCCTTGCAGCTTTTTTCCGCGCGCCTCAATGGCATCGCAGGCTGGCCGCTGAATGCGTTTGTTACGCCCGAGGGTTACCCGAGCTTTGTGGTTTTGTATGCGCCGCCGCCGCAATTCCATGCGTTGTTGCTCAAGCTGAGCGGGCGCTGGGATGCGGATAAACAAGCGATCCGCCGTCTCGCGCAGCAGGCCGCACCGCCCGCATCCACACGTCCGGCGAGAGTGGTGCCGACCTCGACTGCCGTAGCCTCCGCCCAGCGGGATTTCATCGCCGGGGCCTGGCAGGAGGCCGACCACTTGCACGGCGGTTTTGGACAAGTCGGCAAATTTCCGATGGCTCCGCAATTGAGCGTTTTGCTGGACAGTTTTGCGCAGCAAGGCGATGCGAAACTCGGTGATTTTTTGCGCCTGACGCTGGATCAGATGGCGGCGCGTGCCTTGCGTGACCAGGTCGGCGGCGGGTTTTTCCGCTACACGATTGATCCCGCATGGGACACGCCGCATTTTGAGAAAATGCTGTACGACAACGCGCAACTGGCACTGCTCTACCTGCAAGCAGCCGGGATTTTGCAGCAGCCGGCGTATCGCAGCGTAGCGAAGTCGGCGCTGGATTTTATGGTGCGCGAATTGCAGGATGCGAGCGGCGGTTTATATAGCAGCACGTCGGCAGTTGACGAACAGGGGCGCGAAGGGGCGGCGTATTTGTGGGAGCCGGCGGCGCTTAAATCCCTGCTCTCGCCAGCAAGTTATGCCGCCGCCTTCAGGGTGTGGCAACTGGGTCAGGCGCAGCTTTTTGAGCAGGGGTATTTGCCGGCGGAATATCAGACGCCGACCGATGCTGAACGGGCTCCTCTATCTGAAGCGTATGCCAGACTGCGCATGGCGCGGCTGGCGCGCAAGCTGCCGCTGGATTTAAAAATGAATGCGGGTTTGAATGGGCTGGCCTTGTCGGCGTTCAGTCGTGCCCAACTCCTGGATCCTGCCTATCGGCGCAGTGCAGATCGTATTGCCCGGTTTTTGATGTCAACCCTGATTCGCGACGATCATTTACTGAAGGCGCGCTCGCAGGGTCATCTGGTGGCGGGTGCCGAGCTTGAGGATTATGCGTATGTCGTGCAAGGCTTGCTCGACTACGCCGAGATTAACCCGCAGGCAAACGCGCCGGTGGTGGCGCTGAAACTGGCGCGTACTGCCTGGTCATTGTTCTGGACGCCAACAGGCTGGAGGCGTGAGGCCAGACCGTTGTTGGCAAGTTTGCGCGCTGAGCCGGTATTGGCGGATGGCGCATTGCCGTCGCCGTCGGAAGTGCTGAATCTTGCCAGTCTGCGGCTGGGGGATGCGGCGCTGACGCAGCAGGTCAAGCGTGTCGCCGCCTGGCGCTCGCCGGAGCAGGCGCGCGACCCGTTTGCTTATCCGACGCGTTTGCACGTGCTCAAAGCCCTGCGTTATTGATCTCAGTTCTCCGTATCCGGGGTGGCCGGGGATTGAGCCGGACGCCGCCCGACCTTTATCTGCAATTCCAGCGACTGATTTTTGCGTGCGATAGTGAGATGCGTGTTGTCTGCCGGTTTCAAGGCCGCGATCAGATTGAGCAATGAAGAGGAATCCCTGACCGGACTGCCGTTGACCGCCAGCAGCACATCGCCCGGCTGAACGCCGCCGAGATCGGCCGGGCCGCCCTTTAATACGCCCGCAATCAGTGCGCCTTCTTTGACGTTTTTCAGATTGAAGGACTCGGCGAGCTCGGGTGACAGATCCTGCACTTCGACCCCGACCCAGCCGCGCGTCACGCCGCCATTCTTGACAATTTGCTCCATCACCTGGCGTGCGATGCTGACCGGGATGGCAAATCCGATTCCTTGAGATCCGCCGGTACGTGAATAAATCGCGCTGTTGATGCCGACCAGGTTGCCCGCCGCGTCGACCAGCGCGCCGCCGGAGTTGCCGGGGTTGATGGCGGCATCGGTCTGGATGAAGTTCTCAAACGTGTTGATCCCGAGATGGGTTCGCCCGAGCGCGCTGACAATCCCGGCGGTGACAGTCTGGCCTACGCCAAACGGATTGCCTACGGCCAGAACCCAGTCGCCGACATGCAAGGTGTCGGGTTGTGCAAAGCTGATTGCGGGCAGGCGGGTTGCATCGATTTTCAGTACCGCCAGATCGGTTTCCGGGTCGGCACCGACGACATGCGCAGGCAGGGTTCTGCCGTCCGACAAGGCAACCTGAATTTTGTCGGCAGCGTCGACTACATGATGGTTGGTGAGGATGTAGCCGTTTGCACTGATGATGACGCCTGAGCCGAGATTGGATGCCTGGCGCGGCTTGGCATCAAAGCGGTCGCCAAAAAAGTAGCGAAACACCGGATCGTTGCTGGAAGGGTGGTTGGGGTTACGAAGCTGTTGCTGGGTAAACACATTGACCACGGCAGGGATGACGCGTTGCGCGGCAGGCGCAAACGAATCCCCGGCGCGGGCAGGTGTGCCTGATGCGACCTGGGCTTGCTGAATGGTCAGGCCTTGCCGGGATTGCCAGCGCAGCAAGTCGGGTTTGAATAGCGCGACGACAAACAGCACGCCCAGGGCAACGGTAGTGGTCTGGGCAAAGAGCAGCCAGTATTTACGCATATTCGTCTATGAATCAGTGTGTTGAGTGGGTTTCAAGCAGGGTGAATTATAACAGTGTCGGGTATGACTGAAGTTTTGCTGCGTGCGGGCTTCCGGTCAGGGGGGTAAATTAGTTACAATCGAGGTTTGTTCAAATACGTTCAGGTCAAGCACAAGATGAGCCAAGGGGTGGATAAGAGCAAACGGAAGTTTCTGGTTGCGGCCAGTACCGCAGTGGGCGGCGTGGCCGTAGCGGGAGTGGCGGTGCCGCTGGTGATGAGCATGATGCCGAGCGCGCGCGCCAAGGCCGCAGGCGCGCCAGTCGAGGTCGACATCAGCAAGGTCGAGCCGGGGATGATGTTGACGGTGGAATGGCGCGGCAAGCCGGTGTGGGTGGTTAACCGCACCAAGGAAATGCTGGCTCTGCTGGGCAATCACGATGCAGCTTTGAGCGATCCGAAGAGCGAGCAGCCGCAGCAACCCACGTATTGTCAAAATGCCAACCGTTCGATCAAGCCCGAGTATCTGGTGGCGGTGGGGATTTGTACCCACCTGGGTTGTTCGCCGTCGGAAAAACTTCAGGCAGGTGCGGGCGGCGGTATGGCGACCGACTGGCCAGGCGGTTTTTTCTGCCCGTGTCACGGTTCCAGCTTTGACTTGTCGGCGCGTGTTTACGCTGGCTCGCCTGCGCCAATCAACCTGCAAATTCCCCCTCATCAATACCTCAGCGACAGCCAGTTGCTGATCGGTGTAGATGCAAAAGGAGCATAACGAATGTCTGCCCTGCAAAAACTGATGACCTGGGTTGACGACCGCTTCCCGTTAACGGCGACGTACAAAGCCCACCTGTCTGAATACTACGCGCCGAAAAATTTCAATTTCTGGTATTTCTTCGGCTCGCTGGCCTTGCTGTTGCTGGTGCTGCAAATTGTCACCGGCATTTTCCTCACGATGAACTACAAGCCGGATGCCAACTTGGCCTTCGCGTCGGTCGAGTACATCATGCGCGACGTGGAGTGGGGCTGGTTGATCCGCTACATGCATTCCACCGGCGCGTCGCTGTTCTTTGTCGTCGTGTATTTGCACATGTTCCGTGGCTTGATGTACGGCTCGTATCGCAAGCCGCGCGAACTGATCTGGATATTTGGCGTGCTGATTTATCTGGCGCTGATGGCAGAAGCCTTCATGGGTTATCTGCTGCCCTGGGGTCAGATGTCGTTCTGGGGCGCGCAGGTGATTATCAATCTGTTTGCTGCCGTGCCCTTCATCGGCGACGATCTCTCGTTGTGGATACGCGGCGATTACGTGATTGGCGACGCGACGCTCAACCGTTTCTTCGCGTTCCACGTGATCGCGGTGCCGCTGGTGCTGTTGATGCTGGTGGTAGTGCATCTGGTCGCGCTGCATGAAGTGGGTTCCAATAACCCGGACGGCATCGAGATTAAAAAACACAAAGACCCGGTTACACACATCCCGCTCGACGGCATTCCTTTTCACCCGTATTACACGGTGAAAGATATTGTCGGCGTGGTCGTGTTCCTGATGATCTTTACCGCGATTCTGTTTTTCACTCCGGAAATGGGCGGCTGGTTCCTGGAAAAAGACAACTTCGTTCCGGCTGATCCGTTCAAAACCCCGGCACATATCGCGCCGCTGTGGTATTTCACCCCGTTCTACGCCATTCTGCGCGCGGTGCCGCCGCTGTTTGGCTCGCAGTTCCCCGGCGTAGTGGCAATGGGCGCGGCGATTGTGGTGATGTTCTTCCTGCCCTGGCTGGATCGCAGCCCGGTCAAGTCCATCCGCTATCGCGGCCCGATTTATAAAGTGATGCTGACCATATTTATCGTGGCCTTCATCGGCCTGGGCTATCTGGGAACACAGCCTTCAACGCCTGTCGCAACGTGGATTGCGCGCGTGTTCAGCGTGATGTATTTCTCGTTTTTCCTGTTGATGCCTTGGTATACCGCAATTGATAAAACCAAACCGGAACCGGAAAGGGTGACTGGCTAATGAAACGCTTTAAAACAATTCTTTTCATATTGGCCGCCGCGCCGGTTCTGGCATTTGCATCGGACGGGCATGATGTGCCTCTGGACAAGGCTCCGATCGATCTCGCCGATCATGAGTCGCTGCAACGCGGCGCGCGTGTCTTTATCAACCAGTGTCTCAACTGCCATAGCGCCGGGTATATGCGCTACTCACGCTTGCAGGACTTGGGCCTGACCGAAGACCAGATCAAGGAAAACCTGCTGTTTGCTGCCGAGAAGCCGGGCGAAACCATGGCGGTGGCAATGTCCAAGGCTGATGCCAAATCCTGGTTCGGCGCCACTCCGCCGGATCTGACCGTGATCTCCCGCTCTCGCGGTGCCGATTGGCTTTACACCTATCTGCGCGGTTTCTACCGCGACGATTCACGCCCGACCGGCTGGAACAATCTGGTGTTCGACAAAGTCGGCATGCCCCATGTGCTGTGGAGCCTGCAAGGCGAAATGGTACCGGTGCATAAAAAAGTGGGCGAACACGAGGTGATCGACCATCTTGAACTCGCCAAGCCGGGCAGCGTCACCCTGGCACAGTACGACGGCATGGTTGCCGACCTGGTCAATTATCTGGTGTGGATGGGTGAGCCAGCCAAAATGCAGCGTCAGCAGCTAGGTTTGCCGGTGCTGGGATTTCTGGCGGTGTTCTTTGTCGTGGCCTATTACCTGAAGAAAGAATTCTGGAAAGACATCCACTGATCTTCCGCTGGTTTTGTTTGGCAACAGCCGGACTGAGTCCGGCTGTTGCCGTTTTCAACAATGTATCTTCGTTGTAGTCGTATCGAAAATACGCCGCATTGAAACACCTTAGGAGTAAGCACCATGATGACCCTGTATTCCGGCAGCACCGATCCTTATAGTCACCGATGCCGCATCGTCCTGTATGAAAAAGACATGGACTTCGAAGTCATCGACATGGACTTGCATAGCAAGCCGGAAGAAATTGCCAGCATCAGCCCCACCGGCAAAACTCCGGTACTGATCGAGCGTGATCTGATTCTGACCGAGTCCAATATCATCAACGAATACATCGACGAGCGCTTCCCGCACCCGCAGCTGATGCCGCCTGATCCGGTGATGCGCGCGCGCGCCCGGCTGGTGTTGTTCAACTTCGAGCATGACCTGTTTACCCACGTCAATACGCTCGAGCACGGCAGCGGCAAGCTGGCGGACAAAGCCCGCCAGGAAATTCGCGACAGCCTGTCGCAGCTTTCGCCGATCCTGACCAAGCAGAAGTACCTGATGAACGACGAATTCTCCATGCTGGATGTCGCGATTGCGCCGCTGTTGTGGCGCCTTGAGCACTACGGCATCGAATTGCCGAAAGTGGCGGTGCCCGTGCTCAAATACCGCGAGCGCCTGTTCAGCCGCCCCGCGTTTATCAGCGCGCTGACACCGACCGAGAAAGCACTGCGCAAGTAAGAGACCGTTTTGGCTGACGTTTCTACCAAACCCTACCTGATCCGCGCCTTGTATGAATGGTGCACAGATTCGGGTTTGACGCCGCAATTGCTGGTCGCGGTCGATGACAAAACCCGCGTACCGCCGGGGTTTGTCAAGGACGGCAAGATTGTCCTGAACATCGGCGCGGGCGCAACACGCAATCTGACACTGGATAATGACTGGATACAGTTTTCCGCGCGTTTTGGCGGTGTATCACATGAGATTTCAGTGCCGGTTGAGCGTGTCGCCGCAATCTTCGCCCGCGAGAATGGCCAGGGCTTGCATTTTGAACCCATCGAAACCGGCAGTCTGACCGTTGCCGTGCCGTCCGGCGATGAACCCACGCCACCGCCTAAAGGCAGGCCTTCGCTTAAAGTCGTGAAGTAATTCCGTTTTTTTGTCCCGGCGTTGAATCGTGCTGATTTCGTTCGGGCAATGCGCGCCGCATCGCACTGATTTCATTTGAACAGCACGCGCCGCATCACGTATGAAATCGTTATAATGTCGCCCGTTGCCGGCATAGCTCAGTTGGTAGAGCAACCGCCTTGTAAGCGGTAGGTCCCCAGTTCGAGTCCGGGTGCCGGCACCAAGAAAAACAAGCACTTAGGCATATATCCGGGTGGACTTTTTGCTATGTTGTGTTCCATGTAACCAGTTTGTAACCACGCTCTTTCAATCTGGCCAGCTTGACGGCATCACTCGCCACGCATGAAAAAATCGGGATGGGCACGGCTAGGCTTTTGACGGTCGCGCACAAAAAACCCGCCAAAGCGATGGCCTATGCCACAGACGGCAGGCCTTCCAGGTCATCCAGTATCCGGGTTAAAACTTCGAGCGTTGCTCCCGCTTCACGGGCAATTTGTAGCCGCTCCATCAACTCGGACTTGATGCTTGATTCATGCTGTAACGCTTGTCGATGCGCCAGTCGGTTGATGCGGCTTTGTAACGGTTTGGGGAGGGGCTTGTTTTGCATGGTGGTGTTCTCTCTCGCATG
>JAYVLR010000148.1:0-4442 GCA_043759395.1 Thiobacillaceae bacterium | reverse complement strand
GGTTATTGGCGCGATCTGCCTCTACCGCTACAAGAAAAATACATGGGAAAAAGCTTTCACTTGGGCGGTGGAAAAACCGGCATGGCGCGCAGACTGGCCTGGGATGAACCTTCGTTGACACTGACCTGCAACCCCGCACAGAAGCAGACCGAGCGCTGTCACCCTGCCGAAACACGCCCGCTGAACGTGCGTGAATACGCACGCATACAAACCTTTCCGGACAACTGGCAATTCTCTGGCTCAACCGCTTCGCAATACAAGCAGATTGGTAATGCCGTACCTGTGAATCTGGGTTATCACATTGGGCGCTGTCTGATCGCCATGCTGGACGGACAGCCCGACCCCGCCACCATGCAAATTATTCTCCGTAAGCCGACCTGAAAAATCCAGACAGAAAATCGCGGTCAACAAACGTGTAGTCCGAACAACTTTCGATCACCTCGGGCAAAACGCCAAACAACTGCGGCAAGGCATCGTGTACACCAGTCACCAGTGCGTAAAAGCTGGCACCGTCGATCTGTCGAATGCGTTTGTTGGCAGCCCGATTTTCTCCCGTCGCCTTGTCCGGCGGTGTAAATTCAGTATCGTAACGCACAGCAGTTTTTGGAATCACTTCCACGTAGTAGGCCGTATAGCCGCGATATATCTGGCCTTTAGGCATCACCAGGGAATGCATCGCGTCGTAAATACCAACCCTGTCCGAACCCTTCACAGTGTTGTGTTTGTTCTTGATTTCAGCGATGACTTTCCGCTCAGCAGACACTAGATCGACCACCGAACCCACGCCCATATCTTGCCAGGTGCTCACTTTTCCAAGCACGCGTTGATGAAACTCGCCCACATGATTCTGTAATGTTTTTTGCGCCTGTCGCGTTTTTTCGCTGGTCAGCCAGGCTACTGGATCAAGATCAAAACCTGCCATTTCAAACAGCACCGCAAAAGGATCAATCACATTCCGGTTATATGATTGCTCCGCTTTCTCTTTTGCCTTAACGGCCTCTGCCAGCAGCCCACGAACAATCAGTTCAAGATCGTCGCCCTTAATAAATTCAAGTTTTGACATGCCTTAAGCCTGCTTACGCTGATTGATCGGCACAAAATCACGCCGTTCAGCACCGGTATACAACTGGCGCGGACGCCCGATTTTGTGCGCGGGGTCGGAGAGCATTTCATTCCATTGCGCGACCCAGCCGGCGGTGCGCGCCAGCGCAAAGATGGCGGTAAACATGCTGGTGGGGATGCCCATCGCGCGAAAAATTATCCCGGAATAAAAATCGACGTTGGGGTAGAGTTTTTTGGCGATGAAGTACTCGTCTTCCAGCGCGATGCGCTCCAGCTCCATCGCGATCTTGAATTGCGGATCGTCGCGCAAGCCGAGTTCGTCCAGCACTTCGTAGCAGGTCTCGCGGATGATGCGGGCGCGCGGATCCATGCTCTTGTAGATGCGATGGCCAAAGCCCATCAGACGGAAGGAATCCGATTTGTCCTTGGCGCGTTTGATGTATTCGGGGATGCGCGAAACGTCGCCCATCTCGGCCAGCATTTGCAGCACAGCCTCGTTGGCACCGCCGTGCAGCGGCCCCCAAAGGGATGCCATGCCACCCGCAATGCAGGCATACGGATTGGCGCCGCTGGAACCGGCCAGACGCACGGTCGAGGTCGAGGCGTTTTGCTCGTGGTCGGCGTGCAGGATAAAAATCCGGTCGAGCGCGCGCGCCAGAACCGGGTTCGGTTCATACGGCTCGCACGGCGTGGAGAACATCATGTGCATGAAGTTCTGGGCATAGCTCAGACGATTTTGCGGATAAGTGAACGGCTGGCCCTCGTTGTATTTGTATGACCACGCAGCCACGGTCGGAATTTTGGCAAGCAGACGGTGCGCAACAATTTCCCGCTGGTGCGCATCGAAAATATTCATGTCGTCGTTATAAAACGCCGACATCGCGCCGGTCACGCCGATCATCACCGCCATCGGATGCGCATCGCGGCGAAACCCGCGAAACACATTGTTCATCTGGTCGTGCAGCATGCTGTGGTGCGTGATCGACTGTTCAAACGCCGCTTTCTGTTGCGCGTTCGGCAGCTCGCCGTGCAGGAGCAGATGACTGACTTCCATAAAATCCGATTGGTACGCCAGCTCTTCAATGGGATAACCGCGGTGGTACAGCAGACCCGCATCGCCGTCGATGTAGGTGATCGCCGACGCGCAACTGGAGGTCGCGGTAAAACCCGGATCGTGAGTGAAATAACCGTGGCTCCCAAGCGTGCGCAGGTCGATCACGGGCTTGCCGTAAGTGCCGTTCAACACCGGCAATTCAATCGCCGGACTGCCGTCGCTAAAGTTGAGGGTGACTGTTTTGCTCATCGCGGACTCTCGGTAATGGGTATGCGTTCGGTGCGTATGCGTTCAACCAGCGCGCGAATGTCTGCGTCCCCGGGCTGCGTTTTCTGCTGTAAAAAATCCAGAATGCACATATCCGCCATGGCCAGCAGGCGCTCGAATGCGGCTAACTCTTCAGGCTGAAGTGTAGCGTGGCTGGCACGAAGAAAGCCACCCAGCCACAGATCAAGTTCCAGCAACCCGCGACGGCAACGCCAGGCCAGGCGGTTGAATCCGCCGACCGGAGAACAGCGATCAGACATGGCGCTCAAACACGACGCTTGACCAGGAGTGACTTGATTTTGCCAATCGCCTCCGTCGGGTTCAGCCCCTTGGGGCAGGCATCGACGCAATTCATCACCCCGTGGCAACGATACAGCCGATACGGGTCTTCCAGATTATCCAGCCGTGCAGCCGTCGCCTCGTCGCGCGAGTCTGCGATAAAGCGGTACGCCTGCAACAGCCCCGCCGGGCCGACGAATTTATCCGGGTTCCACCAGAACGACGGACACGACGTAGTGCAGCAGGCGCACAAAATGCATTCGTACAAACCATCTATCTGCGTGCGCTCAGCAGGGCTTTGCAGCCGCTCGACCTCCGGCTCCGGGTCGTCGTTGATGAGCCAGGGCTTGATCGAGCGGTACTGTTTGTAGAACGGCTCCATGTCCACGATAAGGTCGCGGATCACCGGCAGGCCGGGCAGCGGTCGCACCTCGATCGGCTGCTTCAGCTCGGATAAAGGCGTAATACACGCCAGCCGGTTTTTGCCGTTCACATTCACCGCGTCCGAGCCGCACACGCCTTCGCGGCAAGAGCGGCGCAAGGACAGCGTTTCGTCCTGCGCCTTGATCGCGAGCAGCGCATCGAGCAGCATCTTGCCCGTAAGGTCGATGTCGAGTTCGTAATCGCGCATCACGGGTTGGGTGCCGGATTCGGGTAGGTAGCGGTAGATACGGAATTTCATTGCTTCATTACCTTCGTGTATCAGCTATGAGCGTAGATTGAACGCGTGTTTTTCGCCTGATGGCGAAAAACACGGCCAGCCATTACCCCGCTCCCCCATCAATATACCCGCACCGATGGCTTGATCGATTCCCCCGACAAGGGCTTCAACCGCACTGGCTTGGTATCCACCTGATCCCCCTCGCTGCTGTACAAACTATGCTTCAACCAATGTTCATCATCGCGCACCGGGAAATCCTCCCGGCTATGCGCTCCCCGGCTCTCGGTGCGATTCAAAGCGGATACCAGGGTCGCCCGCGCTACGCCCATCAAATTCTCCAACTCCAATGCCTCAATGCGCGCCGTGTTGAACACGCGGCTGGTATCAGCCACGCCTGCGTGCTGCAAACGGGATTCCAGCGCGATCAGCTTGTCCAGCCCCGCCTGCAATACGGCTTGATTGCGATACACGCCGCAATGCGTTTGCATCACGCGCCGCAGCTCGGCGGTAATTGTGGCAACACGCTCGTTGCCGGGCTGATCCCAGCGCGCCAGCCTGGCCAGGCTCGGTTCCGCTGCGCGTGCGGGCAAGGAACGCGGGTAAGGGTTGTCACGCAGATACTCCAGCATGTGCTTGCCCGCAGCGCGGCCAAACACCACCAGGTCGAGCAGTGAATTGCCGCCAAGACGATTCGCTCCATGCGCCGACACGCAGGCGCATTCGCCCACTGCGTACAAACCCTGCACTGGTTCTTCGGGGCCAAAGCGCGCGGGTGCGACGACCTGGCCGTGCAGATTGGTGGGGATGCCACCCATCATGTAGTGCGCCGTCGGCACCACCGGAATCGGCGCGTCAATCGGATCGACGCCCGCAAAACGCATTGCCAGTTCGCGGATGCCGGGCAGTTTTTCCTTGATCAGCGCCGCACCGAGGTGGTCGAGCTTCAGGTGAATCACGTTGCCATCCGGCCCACAACCGCGTCCGGCGTGAATTTCCAGCGCCACGGCGCGCGCCACCACGTCGCGGCTGGCGAGGTCTTTGGCGTGCGGCGCATAGCGTTCCATGAAACGCTCGCCCAGCTTGTTGACCAGATAGCCGCCTTCGCCGCGCACGCCTTCG
>JAYVLR010000147.1:0-7473 GCA_043759395.1 Thiobacillaceae bacterium | reverse complement strand
CTACACTTATTTGTGTGTTTAATGCTTTGAGAGAATAGCCATGGCCGAATCTGTTAATTTCACCAGCGCAGTGGATCGTGATCTACTCAAGCGTGCCAAGGTAATCGCGGCGCGCACTGACACATCGGTCAATGCGCTGTTCAACGCCGAGCTACGCTATCTGGTGGAAACCTTCGAGGCCGCCGATGCGGGGGGCAATCAGAATTACCGCGTTTTGCTGGATTTTTCGCTGGGACGTATTGACGACCTGATGGCGATGGAAACCCTGGTCATTGACAGTCAGGAAGACCTCTTCCTGCTCATGGCGCAAGCGCATTTGCCCATGCCACGCCTTGCGGAGCAGCGCACCCAGCGCATGGTGGATGATCTGAACGCTTTGGTTTCGTAGCTGGGCAGCGGTCGGGATGAACCTGCTACTGCCCGATGCCGGGCCTTTGATTACACTCGCTTATGCCGATGCGCTGGATCTGTTGCTCAAACCGGGCTGGTCTTTGCAGCTGGTGGATATGGTGGTACATGAAGTGACGCGAAACAAAACCCCGAGCAGCGAGAAGATCGGGCAATGGGCTAAGCGCCATGCGCTTCCTGTATTGCCGACGCGCACTTTTCAGCACTATCAAAAAATCCAGGCGAGTAGCGACTCACCGAGTCGAAAGTCAAACCTCGGTGAGCTGGCTATTCAGGAGGTGATGAACGGGTTTGCTTTAACCAATCCGCCGGTCACCGGGGTTTTTTTGTTTGAGGATCACAAAATAGCGCGCGCAAGTTTTCTGTTACCCGACAATTGTCGCAAAGTCAGTACGCGCGCATTTCTATTGTTTCTTGAACAAAGAGGTTGGCTGGAGTCGGCGGCGGCAGTGGAGCGGGCGGCCATTCTAAATGGCCGAAGTTTTTCGCAATTGCGATTCCCCGGCTGAGCGTTTTCTTCCATGTCCCTGACACTCGAATTCGGCTACGCCTCCGAAGCCGGTCCGCGCGAACATAACGAAGATTACGGCGGTTATGTCACACCCGACGCTGCGCTCGCCGCCACCAAGGGCGTGCTTGCGGTAGTCGCGGATGGCGTATCCGGCGGCCATCATGGGCGCGAGGCGGCGGAGACGTCGGTGCGCACGCTGCTGGCGGATTTTTATGCTACGCCCGAGACCTGGGAAATTCCACATGCGTTCGCCACGGTACTCTCTGCGATCAATCGCTGGCTGAGTGGGCAGACCGCGTCGCGCCACGAACCCGGCGGCATGGCGACAACCTTGACCGCGCTGGTGCTGCGCGCTCATCGCTATCACTATGCGCACGTCGGCGACAGTCGGCTGTACCGGCTGCGCGGCGAGGCCCTGACCCAGCTCACCACTGACCATGTGTGGGAAATGCCGGGCATGTCGCATGTACTGAAACGTGCGCTGGGGCTGGATAGCCACGTCATGCCGGATTTTGGTGAAGGCGATCTGGCGGCAGGCGATGTCTTCTTGCTGGTGAGCGACGGCGTGTGGGAACCGCTTGGGCAAGTCGAATTGCATCGTTTGTTGCAACTGCACGCCGCACCGGAATACGCCGCGCGACATCTGGTAGAAGCGGCGCACGCGAAGGGCGGACAGGACAACGCCAGCGCGCTGGTGGTGCGTGTGGAGGCGCTGGGCGAAGCCGATGCGCCATTGATTGAAATGCACGATTTGCCCTTGCCCGGAAAGCTCGGCGTGGGCGCGCTGCTGGACGATTTTGTGATCGAAGCCGAGCTGCACAGCGGGCGGGATACGCGCTTGTATCGCGCCCGGCATGTGGGCACCGGCCAGAGTTGGGTGATTAAAACTTTGCAGCCTATCCTGCAAGGCGATGCGGATGCGGCGTGCCGTTTATTATCCGAAGAATGGTTTCTGAAACGCGTGCGCTCGCATTATTTTCCTGAAGTATTGCCACTGCCAGCGCGTAATTTTTTGTATTTCGCGATCAGTTTTCATGACGGTGCGAGTCTGCAAAACAAACTCGATGCGGGCTATCATTTTTCACCTACCGAAGTCGTCACGCTGGGCATTCGGGTACTGAAGGGCTTGTCTGCGCTGCACCGGCTCGACATTGTTCACCGCGACCTCAAGCCCGACAACCTGCATGTAGACCTTGATGGCAAGCTGCGTATTCTCGATCTCGGCGTGGCGCGGTGCCCTACGCTGGATGTGCGGGAGACCGATGCCCAGCCAGGCACGCCGAGCTATATGGCGCCCGAGCTGTTTGCGGGCAGCGAAGCCGATGTGCGCACCGACCTTTATGCGCTCGGCGTCACGCTGTATCACCTGCTCACGCGCAAATATCCCTACGGTGAAATCGAGCCTTTCCAGCACCCCAAGTTTGGCGAGCCCGCCCCGCCGGTGCGTCACCGTCCCGATATTCCGCCCTGGCTGGAAAATGTATTGCTCAAAGCGCTTGCGCGCGATGCCGACAAGCGTTTTGAGACTGCCGAAGAAATGCTGCTGGCTTTGGAGCGCGGCGAAGCCAATCCGCTGTTGCGCCGCCGCACACCGCTGGCCGAGCGTTCTCCAGCAGGCGCATGGCCGCTGGTTGCCGCCATTTCCATCATCCTCAATCTGCTGCTGGTGTTCTTGCTGGCCGCAAGCTGATTTCGGGATTATGCTGGCGGCACAAGTCAGGCAAATTCAGAAGGAATTGACATGCTCAAACCGGATCAATTGATCGTTGCGTTCGATGGTGCCCTGCGCACCGTATTCGCCAGCCCCCGTGCGGCGCGTCCGTATCCCGCCACTGTAGCGGAAGGCGAGATGAATGAATCCGAACGCGCGCATGCTGCCGCGCTGATGCGCGTCAATCACGTTGGCGAAGTCTGCGCCCAGGCCTTGTATTCCGGGCAGTCGCTGACCTCGCGCAACGAAGCCGTGCGCGCTGAACTCATGCACGCAGCAGCAGAAGAAACCGATCATCTCGCCTGGTGCGAACAGCGCCTGACCGAACTTGGCGGGCGCAAAAGCCTGCTAAATCCGCTGTGGTACGGCGGCGCGTTCAGCCTGGGGCTGGTGGCGGGTGCGTTGGGTGATAAATGGAATCTGGGCTTTCTGGCCGAAACCGAGCGCCAGGTCGAGGCCCATCTGGACGGTCATTTGCAGCAGCTACCCGAAGCGGATGCGCGCAGCCGCGCCGTCGTTGAGCAAATGAAAACCGACGAGGCAAAACATGCGCAGACTGCCGTCGATCATGGCGGCGCGCCGCTGCCGCCGCCAGTGAAATGGGCGATGTGGCTGGCAGCAGAGGTGATGCGTAAAACTGCGAGCCGAATATAGCCCGGAGAATATAGCTTGGAGGATCATGCATCATGAAAGTCTGGATATTGTTTCTGAGCTTGCTGGCTTCGCCCATTGCCGTACTGGCATTCGATGCCACGGCGATCATTCACCCCATTCCTGAAGCGCCCACATTGACGCAGTCCGCGCAAGCCGTGCTGGATGCGGCGATGCAGCGTGTGCCGCAAATCGATACGGCGGGACTGGTGGCGCAGTTGAAAGCCAGACCCGAGACCGTGGTCATCGACGTGCGTACTGCGGCGGAACTGAGTCTGTTAGGTGGCCGCATTGACGCGCCGCGCTTCGCCAATATCGCGCGTGGCTGGGTGGAGTTCCAGGTTGAGGCGGCGGTGCCCGACAAGACCACGCCGATCGTGGTCTACTGTGGCGCCAGTCAGCGCAGCCCGCTCGCCGCTGACACGCTCATCAAGCTTGGCTACCGCGATGTTAAGAACTACCGCGACGGCTTTTTCAACTGGAAGCGCGCCGGTCTGCCGGTTATTGCGCTCGACCGGGCACCGGCCTCTTTTCTATACAGTTTGCCGCAAGAGGTGATCCCGGGCGTGTGGTCGGCCATCGGTGCCACTGCGCCGGGCACGTACGAGAATTCAGGCCACAATAACAATCTGTCGTTTGTCATTACCGATGACGGCGTGCTGGTGATGAACGCGGGCGACAATTACTTGCTCGCACAAAGCCTGCACGACGAGATCAAAAAACATACTACGCAGCCGGTCAAAGCGGTCGTGCTGGAGAACAGCCAGGGTCACGCCGTGCTCGGTGCCAATTACTGGAAAGAGCAGGGCGTAAAAATCATCGCCCATCGTGACACTGCGAAAGAGATGGAGAAAAACGGCTACGAAGTGCTGGCGACCATGCGCGCCAGAGCGCGCGACAAGGCATACCGCACTGAATTCACGATGCCGGACATTCTGTACGACGATAAACTCGAACTTAAAATGGGTTCCTGGCGGTTTGAAATCCTGCATCTCGGCTCATCGCACAGTCACGGTGACACCATGGTTTGGCTACCCGAGAAAAAGCTGGTGATTTCGGGCGACACGGCTTTCCACGAGCGGATGCTGCCTGTTTTTGAAGATACCGACACCGCCAAGTGGATCGACACCTGGGACAAGTTCGAGGCGCTCGGTGCGGTGATTGTCATCCCCGGCCACGGCGGGCCGACCGACATGCCAACCGTGCGCAAATGGACGCGCGACTATCTGGTTCATCTGCGTAAAAAGGTGGCCGAAGTGGTTAAAAAAGGCGGCTCGCTCGACGATGCTTACCTGATTGACCAGTCGGCCTACCTGCACCTGCATACCGCCGATGAGCTTGCGCGCAGCAATGCCGGACGGGTGTTTCGGGCGATGGAGTTCGAGTAAGTCAGACGGGTGCCGGTTCTTGCGGCACTGCGGTGATTGATGCTTTATCGTGGCGGCTCAGTTTCTTGTACCAGCACCCACGGTGCGACCACTACAACCCAGAACTCAGACTGACGTGAATGCCAGTCTCCGGCATCGCTCATTTCGGCGCGTGCGATGCGGCCATCGGAGAGCCAGGCTTGCACGGTGGCGGTGTTGTTCTCCGCGACATGCAGGGCGGCATCGATCAAATCCATGTCAGGGGCGAGCTTGATTACGGAGCCGCGCGCGAAGTGGCGTTCGAGTGCTGTCCAGTCAAGCTGGGCGGTTTCGAGGTTGAGTTTTGCGCGAAGTATTTCGCGGTCATTCACAGGCAAGTTTGCCCCTTGTGTATTCATCGCGGCGGACTGTCAGGGGCGACTTTTTCCGCCGCCGCGTCGTTGGCTCAAAGGATGTTTCGGGACTTGCGGCGGACGGCCGCGTAGCGTCGGCGACGTTCTGGGTTCACCTTTGACCGGTACGTCGCGCAGGATTCTTGCGCCCTCTGGACGCTTGCCGGTACCTGCCGGTTGAAACAGCGGAATCAGGTGTTTCTTGCTGTTGCCGATCAGATCCGCACGCCCCATTTCTTTCAGCGCCTCACGCAGCGCAGGCCAGTTTTCCGGGTCGTGATAACGCAGGAAAGCCTTGTGCAAGCGACGCGTACGCGTCTGGCGCACAACGTGTACGGTCTCGCCTTTGCCGCCGAGGACTTTTCTCAGCGGGTTTTTCTGCGTGTGATACATGGTGGTGGCCAGCGCCATCGGTGTCGGCAAGAACGTCTGTACCTGATCAAGGCGGAACTCGTGTTTCTTCAGCCACAGCGCGAGGTTCAGCATGTCTTCATCGGTGGTGCCGGGGTGCGCGGCGATAAAATAGGGAATCAGATACTGCTTCTTGCCTGCGTCCTTCGATGCCTGCTCGAACATCTGCTTGAAGCGGTCGTACGCGCCCATGCCGGGCTTCATCATCTTGTTGAGCGGGCCGGATTCGGTGTGCTCGGGTGCGATTTTGAGATAACCGCCGACATGGTGTGTGACGAGTTCTTTTACATATTCGGGCGAACGTACCGCGAGGTCGTAGCGCAGCCCCGAACTGATGAGGATTTTTTTCACGCCGGGCAGGGCGCGTGCGCGGCGATACATCTTGATCAGCGGGGTGTGGTCGGTGTTGAGGTTGTCGCAGATGTCAGGAAACACGCAGCTCAAGCGCCGACACGCCGACTCGATTTTCTCCGATTTGCACGCCATGCGATACATGTTCGCGGTGGGTCCACCCAGATCCGAAATCACGCCGGTAAAGCCCGGCGTCTTGTCGCGGATCGCTTCGATTTCCTTGATGACGGAATCTTCCGAACGGCTCTGGATAATGCGGCCTTCGTGTTCGGTGATCGAGCAAAAAGTGCAGCCGCCAAAACAGCCGCGCATGATGTTGACCGAAAAGCGGATCATCTCCCAGGCCGGGATTTTGGCCTCGCCATAGATTGGATGCGGCGCGCGCGCGTAGGGCAGATCGTAGACCGCGTCCATCTCCGGTGTGGTCAGCGGAATCGGCGGCGGATTCAGCCACACGTCGCGCTCGCCATGCGCCTGGCGCATCGCGCGCGCGTTGCCGGGATTGGATTCGAGGTGGAGTATGCGCGAAGCGTGGGCATAAAATGAAGGGTTGTTTTTGACCTGGTCGTAATCGGGCAGGCGCACCACCGTGCGGGCGCGGGCATCCTGCCGCGCGCTCAGGCGCTCGCCGCGCGGGACGAGTCGGATCGGTGATGTTTTGATTGAAGCGGCGCCGTTTGGCGCCGCAGTCGCCGGCGGCGTGGCTGACATTGCGTAAGGATCGATATGCGCCTCGATTGCGCCGGGCGTGTCGAGTTCGGTCGAGGCGACTTCTACCCAGTTCGCCTCGGGCAGCCAGTCGCGGTTGACCATAAAAGCAGTGCCGCGCAGATCGCGGATATCGCCGATTTTTTCACCGTGCGCCAAGCGATGCGTCACATCCAGCAGCGCGCGTTCGGCGTTGCCAAAAATCAGCAGGTCGGCTTTGGAATCGGGCAGTACCGAGCGCCGCACTGTGTCCGACCAGTAATCATAATGCGCGATGCGGCGCAAGGACGCTTCAATCGAGCCGATGATGACCGGCGTGCCGGGATAGGCTTCGCGGCAGCGCTGCGCGTACACCGTTACCGCACGATCCGGGCGCTTGTTCGGTGCCGCATCAGGCGTGTAGGCATCGTCGGAACGGGTTTTGCGATCCGAGGTATAGCGGTTGACCATCGAGTCCATATTGCCCGCCGTCACGCCAAAATACAGCGCGGGTTTGCCCAGTGCGCGGAAGGGTTCAGCCGACAACCAGTCGGGTTGCGCGATCATGCCGACGCGATAGCCTTGCGCTTCCAGCAGCCGCCCGACCAGCGCCATGCCAAAGCTGGGATGGTCGATGTAGGCATCGCCCGTGACCAGAATAATGTCGCACTCGTCCCAGCCCAGCACGGCCATTTCGGCGCGTGACATGGGTAAAAAAGGCGCGGTGCCGAAGCGTGCGGCCCAATGCTTGCGGTGGGAAAGGAGAGGCTGAGTCATGATGGAATTTTACGCTTGTATGAAAGGCAATAAAGCAAACAGGAGGGCAGCGCGGGCGATTGCCGCGCTTACCCTCCCGTCCGCTTTTATTTTAGTTTTGTGGCTGCTTTTGGTTTAACGAACCTCGAGCAATTCCACGTCAAACACCAGCGTTGCATTTGGCGGAATCGCGCCGCCTGCACCGCGTGCGCCGTAGCCCAGCTCGGG
>JAYVLR010000146.1:0-2114 GCA_043759395.1 Thiobacillaceae bacterium | reverse complement strand
CACAGTCTGCCATACGCACAAACTCGGCTTGGCCGAACACAGCAGGCGAACCATACGCGAGTTGAAAGTCGAGCCTGCGGCCCACCGTGACGACCAGATCCGCCTGGCCCATGACGCTGCCCCGCATCGCAGCCACCACGCTGGGGTGGTCGTCGTCAATCAAGCCCCGGCTTTCGCCGGTATCGAGATAAGCCGCATTGAGCCGTGTGAGCAAAGCACTCAACGCTGGTCCGGCGCCACTTGCACCGCGCCCTGAAATAAACAGCACGCGTTTGGCCGTCCAGAGCTTGCGCACCGCCGCTTGCACCGCTTCTGGTGCGGGTGGCGTTGGCAAAAGCATGGGAGGTGTAAAACATTCAGGCAGTTGCACTGCAGGCGAAACATTGGCGCGCAGCGTATCGACCGGGAAATCCAGGTATACCGGCCCGGGCTCTCCTGCTTCGCCCAAGGCGCGCGCAGTGGCTTCGGCCAACTCTTGCGGCAGCAGGTCGGGATGTCGAACGGTACGGGCATAGCGGGTCAGACTGCGGACCAGCTCGGTGTGCACGATGTCTTGAAGTGCGCCACGGTTTTCCTGCGCTGTGGGCGGCAAACCAGACAGAACCAGCACGGATGCACGTGCAACGTGAGCATTGGCAATGCCCGTCATGGCGTTGGTCACGCCCGGCCCAGCGGTAACCAGCGCGACGCCAAGTCCACCTGTAAGCTGTGCTTCTGCGTGGGCCATGTAAACGGCGGCCCGTTCGTCGCGCACGTCAACGATACGAATACCCTCGGCGTCTAAACGCATCCAAATCGGCATGATGTGCCCGCCACACAGGCCGTAGACGCGGCGCACGCCACGTGCCTTCAAAAAGCGGGCAATGAAGGCAGCAGCTGACTGCTCACTGATGGGCGGTGGAAGCATGAGGTTCTCCGATGATTAGTTTCTAATGAAATAAAGATATAGATGCTTGACAAAACTGTATTCTGAATTCAGAATACTGAAAAGTCAATGCCTTTTACATATTTTTTCTCGGAGTTTTCATGATCCCATTGCTAACACTTGCCGATGCCGTCGCCACGCATGCGCGGCTGCAACCCAATAAATTGGCAGTGCGCGACTCGCGACGGCATCTGACCTATCGCGCTTGGGACGAGCGTGCAACGCTGCTCGCTGCCGTACTGAGTGGCCTTGGCTTGGCCAAGGGTGATCGCGTAGGCGTTATTGCCTACAACTGCCTAGAATGGATGGAAATTTACGCAGGTATGGCGCGCGCTGGTTTGGTCGTGGTTCCGATAAATTTTCGCCTCTCTGGCACTGAAATGGCCTACATTCTCGACCATGCAGCTGTGGCAGCAGTGGTTGCAGGCCCTCAGTTCTGTGTCACGCTCGACGGCTTTCGCGACCAAATCGGTTTGAGTGCACATCGCTGGGTTTGTCTTGACGACACACCGCCCGCAGGTTGGACAGCCTACGAAAGCCTTATGGCTCAAGCCGATACGGACATTGCACCAGTCGCAGTCAGTGCAGACGACATGTGCGCATTGATGTACACCTCAGGCACAACGGGGCGCCCCAAGGGTGCTATCCGCAGCCACGGCGGCAACGCTTTGATTGCTGTAGCCACGGCACTTGAAATGGGCTTCACGCGCGAAGATACCGCTTTACTGGTCATGCCTCTGTGTCACGCCAATTCGCTTTACTTTGGGTCTACGTTCGTGCATCTGGGCGCGACCTGCATCATTGATGACCGACCAAGTTTTGATGCGCTAGTCCTGCTGCAAACCTTGGCTGAAGACCGCGTGACGTTTACATCGCTGGTTCCAACGCACTACATCATGCTTTTGGCGCTGCCCGACGAAGTCAAGCGCCGTTACGACTTGAGTGCGGTGGACAAGCTAATGATCTCGTCGGCACCCGCACGGCAAGAAACCAAACGCGGCATCATGGAACTGTTTCCAAACGGCCAACTGTATGAACTGTACGGCTCGACAGAGGCTGGTTGGGTCACATTGCTGCGACCTGATGAGCAATTGCGAAAGCTGGGCTCTGTAGGCCGCGAATGGGCCTGCAGTGGCGCCATTCGTTTGCTCGACGAACAGAGGCAAGAGGTTCCCGACGGCGAGGTTGG
>JAYVLR010000145.1:0-4613 GCA_043759395.1 Thiobacillaceae bacterium | reverse complement strand
CATGCGACCGTACCTTTGTCGGTCGCCGGTTTTATCGCCTTGGCCTATTTCGTGATTGTCGGATCGAGCAACGCGGTCAATCTGACCGACGGCCTGGATGGTCTGGCGATTCTGCCGACGGTGATGGTTGCCAGCGCACTCGCCATTTTTGCGTATGTCGCAGGCAATGCGGTGTTCTCGAAATATCTGGGACTGCCGCATATTCCGGGCGCGGGCGAGCTGGCGGTATTTTGCGCGGCGATGGCGGGTGCCGGCCTGGCATTTCTGTGGTTCAACGCCTATCCGGCTGAAGTCTTCATGGGCGATGTCGGCGCGCTGGCGTTGGGTGCGGCACTGGGCGTGGTCGCAGTCATCGTGCGCCAGGAAATCATCCTGTTCATCATGTGCGGCGTGTTTGTGGTCGAGACTTTGTCGGTGATTGTGCAGGTCGCCTCGTTCAAACTTACGGGCAAGCGCGTTTTCCGCATGGCACCGATTCATCACCACTACGAACTCCATGGCTGGAAAGAAAATCAGGTGGTAGTGCGATTCTGGATCATCAGCATGATGCTGGTGCTGATCGGTTTAGCGAGTTTGAAGCTGAGATGAGCGAATTCACGATGAATCGCATCACGGGAAGATTCGGGAGAGACTCACTTGCGGAGTTTTTCCGCAAGTTATGGCGATACCAAAATCACCCCGTGCGATTCTGGATCATCAGCATGATGCTGGTGCTGACCGGTTTAGCGAGTTTGAAGCTGAGATGAATACAAACCGTTTCACCACAGAGACACAGAGACACAGAGAACAGCAAAAGCAGCTCGTTTTTCTCTGTGCCTCCGTGTCTCTGTGGCTAAAGGTTTTGCCGAGATGAACTACGACAGCCTCAATCTCGCCGACCGCAATATTCTGGTGCTCGGATTGGGTGATACCGGTCTGTCGGCGGTACGCTGGCTGGTCGCGCGCGGTGCCCTTGTGTCGGTCGCCGACACGCGCTTGGCACCACCGCATGCCGTACGGCTGCGCGAATTATTGCCTGAAGTGGTGCTCCTCACCGGGCCGTTTGATACCGTGCAATTGCAGGCGGCAGACATGCTGGTGGTCAGCCCGGGCGTGGCGTTAAGCGAACCTGCGATTGCACAGGCCGCCGCTAGCGGTATCGAGATCGTCGGCGATGTCGAGCTGTTTGCGCGTGCGATCCATGCGCTGAACGCGGGACGCGCCCAGTCTCCTGATACCACTGGCAGGATGAAGCTGATCGCCATTACCGGCAGCAACGGCAAAAGCACGGTCACCGCGATGTGTGGCGACATGTGCCGCATGGCGGGTCTGCAAACCTGCGTGGCGGGCAACATCGGCCTGCCGGTGCTGGAGGCTTTGCTCGAAGTCGAAACGGGGAACGCCCCCGCGCCGCAGGTCTGGGTGCTGGAGTTATCCAGCTTCCAGCTCGAAACCACATCCAGTCTCAACGCCGATGCCGCGACCGTGCTGAATGTGTCGGAAGACCACATGGATCGCTACCCTGATATGGCTGCGTATGCGGCGGCCAAAGCGCGCATTTTCCACGGCGCGGGCACGCAGATATTGAATCGTGATGACGCGCGCAGTTTGGCGATGGCGCTGCCGGATCGTCAGGTCGTGAGCTTTGGACTTAGTCCGCCACAAAAAAACAATTTTGGTTTGTGTGATGAAGAGTTGTGCCACGACGACGAACTGTTAATGCCGATAACAGCCTTGCCAGTGGCGGGTTTGCATAACGTGGCGAATGCTCTGGCCGCATTGGCGCTTACGCGCGCGATCGGTTGCCCTGCCGATGCACTATTGCGCGGGCTGCACCATTTCAAAGGATTGCCGCACCGCGTCGAGCGGGTCGCCGAAATCAACGGCGTGGTGTATTACGACGACTCCAAAGGCACCAATGTCGGCGCGACCGAAGCGGCGTTGTACGGCATGGGCACGCAAAAAGTCGTGGTCATTCTGGGTGGCGATGGCAAGGGGCAAGACTTTGCTCCGTTGAAGGCTGCGGTTGAAGCGAATGCACGCGCGGTCATTTTGATTGGGCGTGATGCCGATTTGATCCGGGGCGCGTTAGCAGGTGTTAATGCCGCCATTGAGCGCGCTTCCAGTCTGGAAGATGCGGTCACGCTGGCGCAGCAACGCGCATTGCCGGGCGATGCCGTGCTGTTGTCACCCGCTTGCGCCAGCTTCGATATGTTCCGCAATTATGTGCACCGCGCCGAGGTATTTGTCGCGGCAGTACACGGGCTCCCACGCGCCGGGGTGGCCGACTGATGCTCTATACCGCGCGCGCACCCAAGGCCACCGCCGAACTCGATTTCAGCCTGTTATGGCTGGCGCTGGTTCTGTTGGGGATTGGCCTGGTCATGGTGTATTCGGCATCCATTGCCACGGCGGAAGCGGCAAAATATACCGGCCACAATGGTTACTATTATCTGATTCGTCAGGCGCTGTTCATCGGCGCGGGCGTGTCGGCGGGGGCGGTGGCATTCCAGATCCCGATGCGGGTATGGAAGACCGCTGCGCCTTATCTTTTCCTCGCAGGATTGTTGCTGCTGGTCGTCGTGCTGATTCCGCACATTGGCCGCGACGTCAACGGCAGCCGCCGCTGGATTCCGCTGGGCTTTGCCAACCTGCAACCGTCCGAGTTGATGAAGTTTCTGGCGGTGCTGTACGCCGCCGACTACACCACGCGCAAAGCCGCGTTCATGGACGATTTCAAGAAAGGTTTCCTGCCAATGGCGGGCGTGATGATGCTGGTGGGCGGGCTGCTGCTGCACGAACCCGATTTCGGCGCGTTTGTCGTGATTGTCGCCATCGCGATGGGCATTCTGTTTCTGGGCGGACTTAACTGGAAAGTGTTTGCCGCTCTGGTGGTGGTGTTGATGGTCGGCTTTGTGATCTTGATCTGGTCGTCGCCGTACCGGCTGCAGCGCGTGCTCGGCTTCATGGATCCGTTTGCTGATCCGTATGGCAAAGGCTACCAGCTGTCGCACGCACTGATTGCGTTTGGGCGCGGCGAATGGCTGGGACTGGGCTTGGGCGGCAGCGTCGAAAAACTGTTCTACCTGCCCGAAGCGCATACCGACTTCTTACTCGCGGTCATTGCAGAGGAATTGGGCTTCGTCGGCGTCGCAGTCGTGATCGGGCTGTTTGCCTGGCTCATCGTCAAGGCTTTCCTGATTGGCCATCATGCCGCACAGCTTGAACGCAACTTCAGTGCGATGGTGGCTGCCGGCATCGGCATCTGGCTAGGGACGCAGGCGCTGATCAATATGGGCGTGAACGTTGGCCTGTTGCCAACCAAAGGGTTGACGCTGCCTTTCCTGTCCTTCGGCGGCAGCGGCGTGGTTGCAAATTGTCTGGCGATTGCGGTGCTGCTGCGGATCGACTGGGAACTGCGGCAGATGATGAAGGGGAAGACGTTTTGAGGATGGAAAACCCATGAGTGCGAACCGAACCCTGATGGTGATGGCAGGCGGCACCGGCGGCCATGTCTACCCTGCGCTGGCGGTGGCGAAAGAGTTGCGCGCGCGCGGTTGGGATATTTTCTGGCTCGGCACGCGTGCCGGACTGGAGGCGCGCATAGTGCCGCAGAACAATATCGAGATGGTCTGGGTGTCGATGTCGGGTTTGCGCGGCAACGGTATCGTGCGTTGGGTCATGCTGCCGTTTTCCTTGTTGCGCGCCTTCTGGCAGGCGGCGGCTGGCATTCTGAAACACCGTCCCGACGTGGTGCTGGGCATGGGCGGCTACACCTCTTTTCCCGGCGGCATGATGGCGAGCCTGTTGAATAAACCCGTCGTCGTTCACGAACAAAATTCGGTGGCCGGGCTGACCAACCGGGTGCTCGCGTGTCTGGCCGAACGCGTGCTGACGGCTTTTCCACAGGCTTTTCAGGGCAAAAAAGACAAACCCATCCCGTGTGGCCGCGTCGCAGGCATGTGGGTTGGCAACCCGGTGCGCGGCGATATTGTCCCTGCGCCCGAACCGTACGCGCAGCGTAGAGGACCGCTGCGGATGCTGGTCGTGGGCGGCAGCCTGGGCGCGACTGCGCTGAATGAACTTATCCCGCAGGCGCTGGCGCTATTGACACCCGGGCAGCGACCGCTGGTCACTCACCAGTCCGGCACACGCCACCTTGATGCCTTGCGCGCGAATTACGCGGCAGCCGGGGTGACTGCCGACGTGCGTGACTACATCGAAGACATGGCCGTGGCCTATCAAGCCTGCGATTTTGCCGTGTGTCGCGCAGGTGCAATGACTGTGGCCGAGCTGGCCTGCGCAGCCGTTCCTGCGGTGCTGGTGCCCTTCCCGTTTGCGGTGGACGATCACCAGACGGGCAATGCCGAATTTTTGAGCACGGGCGGCGCGGCCTGGTTGATCCAGCAAAAAGATCTGAGCGCCGACAAGCTGGCGCAATTAATCAGGGGTCTTGATCGCAGCACGCTGTCGGTGATGTCGGCCAGGGCGCGCGGTCTGGCCAAGCCGGATGCCACCGCCCGCGTCGCAGATATTTGCGAGGAACTGGTGCGATGAGACACGCGGTCAAGCACATTCATTTTGTCGGCATCGGCGGCGCAGGCATGAGCGGCATCGCCGAAGTTTTGCTGAAT
>JAYVLR010000144.1:0-5879 GCA_043759395.1 Thiobacillaceae bacterium | reverse complement strand
CGCAGAGAAATACTTGCCGATGTCGGGGGTGCTGAAGTTATCGTTGGCGTCCTTGAAATCGACGCACTCGCTCTCCCATTCGGCAAGCAAGGCATCGAGTCTGGCCTGAAGCTGCGCGGCATCCATGCTTAGTGGTAGTCCCGGAAAGCGGCGGCAAGCCCGGCAAAATCCTTCGGCGGGTGGCGCTCGAAACCCGTCTGATCGACGTAGGCGAAACGGTACATCACGCCGTCACCGGGCTGACTCGCCAGGGTCGCATCCTCGCACCAGAGTTTCAGGCGCGCCATTTTCTGCGGCAGGTCGAGTTCGGCGCGACCTTTAGTTTCGACGATAACGACACTGCCGTCTGTCACTTTTACGATGAAGTCGGGGATGTAGTGCGAGAGGTCGCCGTTGGCACGCACGTAATCGAGCTTGAAACCGACGGCGAGGTAGTTTTTGGCGAACGCGGTCACGTCAGGCGCGGCATCGAGAAAGCGCGCGAAGGCCAATTCGAAGCCGCCCGCGTGTGCTTCGCCGACGATGCGGTTGAACAGCGATTTTTTCGCCGGGTAGAAGTCGCGGTTTTCAGTGCGGAAAGGCCGTGTGTCGCGCAGGCGAATGTGGTCTTCAATACGTGCGCTGCCACTGTCGCGTACCGTTAGCGCGTTGATGCCGACGCGGAAATGGTCGAACAGGATTTTGCCGGGCGCGGGCTCAGACAAATTGCGCAAGACCTGCGCGCTGTCGAGCTCGACTGGTGAGGTTTCGAACAGGTGGTCGCGGATGAAGGCTTTGACCTTGCCGTAGAGCACGTCGTAGCCGCCGACGAGGCGCATGTCTTTCAGCACCTGGCGCGCGAAGAAACCGACGACCGAACGCCAGTCGAGTTCACCCGCGCCGTCGAGCTGGAGGGTATGGTGGACTTCGCCATCGAGCAGCGTTTTAAACACGATCTCGCGGGTTTCGGCCTCGCTGAACGTTTTGAGCGGCAGGCGCCGGTTGCCGAAAGCGGCGGGATCGAGATCTTCGAGCGAACGGAATTCACGGGCGAAGCGGCGCGTTAATTTGGGCAGCGCGATGTCGAGCGCAGTGAGGTCTTTGTCGGCGTTCTCGGTATCGACTTCGATCACCAGCGAATCTCGCCGTTCGGTTCCACCACCCATCGCTACACGCTCGAACGTCACGCCTTCATTCTGGATCGATTCGACGAAGTCCATGAATGCAGGCGTGCCCAGCACCGAGACGGTCTCGGGCGTATCCAGTCCGCCCGTCTCGTCCGTGACGGGCGGACGATACATGCGGCGCAAGCCGCGCCCCAGCGTCTGCTCGGGCAAAATATTGCTTTGCGCGGCGTAGGCGCGCAGGCCGCAAATGACGGTGACGTTACGCACGTCCCAGCCTTCTTTCAGCATCAGCACCGAGACGATGGCCTTGTACGGCGAATCCCAGGAGTCGATCTGGTTCGACTGGCGGCGCAGCAGTTCAAGTTCATCGTCTTTTTTGCTGCTGGCTTTCTCGAAGACTTCGCCGTTCTTTTTGGTGTGGATGACGAGAACGCCGCCGGCGAGTTCGGGGCAGATTTTTTCCAGATGTGCGCCGACTTCGTCGCAGTTTCGGGTGTCGTCTACCATCACGAACAGCACGGCCTTTTTGCCAAGGTGCTCATGTTCAGCGTAGCTTTTGCGCCACTCCTCGACTGCGAGTAGCAGGTAATCAACGTATTTTTCGCAGAACAGCGCGCTCGGGCGTTCTTCAAGCCGGTCGCGGCTGGCGGCATCGGGCAGCACCGGGTGCTTAACGACGTTTTGGTGGATCGCTTCGACTAGCGGGTAGTCGGACACGGTCTGCACGAAAATCGCGCCGTTGTTGTGGCGCGGCGTCGCGGTCACGTCGATTTGCAGCGCCAAGCGCAGGTCTTTTTGCAGCATCCGGTGGTGGATGTCCTGAATGGATTTGAACCAGGCCATGCGCGGGTCGTGGATGTGATGCGCCTCGTCGTTGAACACCGCCAGTTCATCAATCTCGCGGATCAGTTCGCCCAGATCGGTCTTGCTGTCGGTGGTTTTGCCGCTGGGTTTTGCTCCGAACGGCGACAGGAAATAGTCGCGTAGATCGTCGTCATCAAGCGACGGCTCGGGCACATCGCTGAGGTAGACGCGGTGGATATTGGTGAGGAAGAGATTGCCGGTGGGGCGCTGCACGCGCACGTCGTCCTGCAGATGCAGTGCAATCTGGAAGTCGTCGCGCCAGTTGCGGCCCTCAAAACCATTGTCCGGCAGCACCGGGTCGTTGAAAAAAATCTTCAGGCCGTCGAAGTCGGCGCGCAAGCGGTCGAGCACGATGATGTTGGGCGCAATCAAGAGAATATTCCGCGCCAGTGTCGAATCACGCTCGTAGGTCTTGTGAAAAAAGCACCAGGCGATCAACAGCGACAGCACCTTGGTCTTGCCCGCGCCGGTGGCGAGTTTGAGCACATAACGCGGCCAGTCTTCGTCGAACATGTTCGCTGACACTGCACCCGAGGCGTCGAAGCGCATCAAGTCGTGTTTGTCCTGAACGCCGCGCACGTCGTTGAGCCAGATGACAGTTTCGACTGCCTCGCGCTGCGCGGTGTAGTAACGAAACGGCACCTGCGTGCCGTCGGCCTGCTCGATCAGATGTGTAGTGTCGAACCACCACCGCAGCAGCGCACGCGAGGTGTCGGCAGCCCCCGCATAGCCTGCGTTGCGCCATGCTTCGACCTCTTGCCGGATATGGGCGACCAGCGGCGGCAACAGTTTTTCGTAGGCGGTCGCGCGCAGTTCTTCGGCAGCGGGAAACCAGCGCTGCTCGGGCAGCAGCGGCGCGTAAGGCGAGGCAGGAAAATCGGGGTGGAGCGCCATCCGCTGTGGTCAGCGTATCCGCTTGCGCGCACGCTCGATGGCAGCCCGCACCTGCCCAGGTGCGGTGCCACCCAGGTGATTCCGCGCGGCGAGCGAGCCTTCGAGCGTCAGCACGGCAAATACGTCGTCTGCAATATCCGCGCTAAACCCCTGTAATTCAGCCAGCGACAAATCCGCCAGATCGCGCCCCGACTGGTCGGCGGTGCGCACGGCGCGGGCGACGACTTCGTGCGCATCGCGAAACGGCGTGCCTTTTTTCACCAGGTAATCGGCCAGATCGGTGGCGGTGGCGAAGCCTTGCAGCACGGCAGCGCGCATCGCCTCGGGCTTGACGGTCACGCCGCGCAGCATTTCGGCGTAGATCGTCAGCGTGTCGAGCAGGGTATCGACCGTATCGAATAGCGGCTCCTTGTCTTCCTGATTGTCCTTGTTGTAGGCCAGCGGCTGGCCTTTCATCAGCGTGAGCAATGCGACCAGATGGCCATTGACCCGCCCGGTCTTGCCGCGCACCAGCTCGGGCACGTCGGGGTTTTTCTTTTGCGGCATGATCGAGGAACCCGTGCAAAAGCGATCCGCCAGGTCGATAAACCCAAAGCGCGGGCTCATCCACAGAATCAGTTCTTCCGACAGGCGCGACAGATGCGTCATCACCAGCGCAGCGGCGGCGGTAAATTCGATGGCGAAGTCGCGGTCCGATACGGCATCGAGCGAGTTCTCGCACACGCCTTCAAAACCGAGTTCGCGCGCGACGTATTCGCGGTCGATGGGATAGCTGGTGCCGGCCAGCGCCGCCGCGCCCAGCGGCAGACGATTGATGCGGTGACGGCCATCGGCAAAGCGCTCGACATCGCGCGCGAGCATTTCAAAATACGCCAGCAGGTGATGGCCGAAGGTGACGGGCTGCGCCACTTGCAGGTGGGTGAAGCCGGGCATCACGGTGTCGGTGTGCTGCTCGGCCAGATCGACCAGCGAGGTCTGGCACGCCGCCAGTCCGGCCAGAATGCGGTCGCTGGCATCACGCAGATACAAGCGGATGTCGGTGGCAACCTGATCGTTACGCGAGCGCCCGGTGTGCAGGCGCTTACCCGCATCGCCGATTTTGGCGGTGAGCGCGGCTTCGATATTGAGATGGACGTCTTCACGGTCGAGCGACCAGGCAAATTGCCCCGCGCGGATTTCGGTGAGGAGTTCGTCCATGCCGCGCTGGATCGCAGCCAGGTCGTCCTTGGACAACACGCCAACGTGGTGCAACATGGCGGCGTGCGCCAGCGAGCCCTGAATATCGAACTCAGCCAGCCGGTAATCAAAACCGATCGAGGCAGTGTAGCGCTTGACGGTTTCGGAAACCGGCTCGGAAAAGCGGCCAGACCAGGCGGCGGGCGCGCCGGTAGAAAGTGACAGCGGTGGCGTGCTCATAGCGCGGACAGGAAGATATGGAAAAGCGGAATCATAACAAGCAGCCCGTGGAATTACCGAACTTCTGCCATCTCGGCGTGAATCTGCGGATCGCGCTGACGGTGGAAATCGCGCTGGCGGCGGGCGTGCTGGCGCGGGTGGCAGATGGCGCGGCGTTTCGCGACGAATTCATTGCGCTCTCTGCATTGGCGCAACCCGCGCTGCTGCTCAGTCTGCTTGCGCTGTGCGGCGCGAGCCGCTGGTTGCGCGCGCAACCTTACCCGCTGGGTGTCGCGCTGGCTTTATTCGTCGCAACGGCGGTGCCGTTGCTGTTGGCCGACTGGATGAATGCCCGACTGCCCGATCTGGGCAAGCTGCCGTTATGGGCCGTGGCGGGATTTGCACTAGCGCTGGGCGCGGGCTTGCTGGCGTATTTCAACCTGCGCGCCCGCGCCCTGTCCCCGGCCATTACCGAAGCGCGTTTGCAGGCTTTGCAGGCGCGTATCCGTCCGCATTTTTTGTTCAACAGCCTGAACGCGGTGCTGTCACTAGTACGCAGCGACCCGCTGCGCGCCGAACGCGCGCTGGAAGACCTGGCCGATTTATTCCGTGCATCGATGAGCGAGGCGCGACAACTGGTCGCGCTCGAAGATGAAATCCGCCTGACCCGCGCCTATCTGGAACTGGAGCAATTGCGTCTGGGCGACCGCTTACAGGTAGTCTGGCATATCGACAAAATGCCCGGCGATGCGCTCATCCCGCCGCTTCTGATTCAACCGCTGGTGGAAAACGCGGTCTATCACGGCATCGAACCGCAACGCGAGGCGGGCGAAATCAGCCTCAATATTTACCGCAGCCAGGACAAAGTACATATTGTCGTCAAAAACCCGGTAGCCGAAAACACCAGCCACCATAAAGGCAACGGCATCGCGCTGGACAATATCCGCGAGCGCCTGCTGCTGCATTTTGACCTGGATGCCTCGCTCAAGTCTGAACCGATGGGTGCCGTTTATCAGGTACACATTGTCCTGCCCTATACCCATGCTGCCCGCTTATGACACCCGCCCCGCTGCGCATTCTCATCGTTGACGACGAAGCGCCCGCCCGCCGCCGCTTGTGCGAGGTGCTGGCCGACTGCGCAGCCGAGTTCGCCATCACCGGCGAGGCCAACAACGGCCTCGCCGCGCTGGCGCATCTGGAAGAAAACGCGACGGATGTGGTGCTGTTAGACATTCGCATGCCCGGCATGGACGGCATCGAATGCGCGGGGCATATCCAGAAACTGGCTCGCCCGCCAGCGGTTATTTTCACCACCGCCTACGACGCTTACGCCTGCCAGGCCTTTGACCTGAACGCCATCGACTATCTGCTGAAACCTGTGCGTGCCGAGCGACTGCTGCGCGCGCTATCCAAAGCGCACAGTGTGGGCGTGTCCGCGTTGGAATCCCTGCGTCGTGCCCACCCCAAAGCGCGCACCCATTTATCAGTCAACGAAAAAGGCCGCATCGTGCTGATCCCGCTGGAGGATATTCTGTATCTCAAAGCCGAGCTGAAGTACGTGACCATCCGCACCGTCGCGCGCGAATTTTTGCTCGAAGAATCACTTAGTCGGCTGGAAGA
>JAYVLR010000143.1:0-15636 GCA_043759395.1 Thiobacillaceae bacterium | reverse complement strand
TCAGGGTGTGTACCACTTGCTGAACGACGAAATCCTGCGCTTTAAAGCGGGGGAAGAAAACGCCGACCAGACCTTTGAATCACTGCAAGGTCTGGGAGATGCCGCGTTGCGCGAGCGCTTTCCGATGGAAGCCGACGCGCTGCTCTCCGAAATCGAACTGGTACGCGGCGCAGGCGCGGCGTTTGACCTGGATGCTTTTTTGAGCGGTCAACAGTCGCCGGTGTTTTTTGGTTCCGGCATCAATAACTTCGGCGTGCGCGAAATACTGCAAGCCCTGTCCACCTGGGCGCCCTCACCGCAACCACGCGAGGCGGTGGAACGCGTGGTCGATCCGACCGAGCCCAAGTTCACCGGCTTCGTGTTCAAAATTCAGGCCAATATGGACCCGCAGCACCGCGACCGCATCGCATTCTTCCGCGTCTGCTCGGGCCGCTATTCGCCCAACATGAAAGTGCGCCATCGCCGCACCGGCAAGGACATCAAGATCGCCAACGCGGTCGTGTTCATGGCCAACGAGCGCGCGCGCATGGACGACGCAGTGGCGGGCGACATCATCGGCATCCACAACCACGGCCAGCTGCAGATCGGCGACACCCTCACCGAGGGTGAAGCGCTGCAATACAAGGGGATACCTTATTTCGCCCCCGAACTGTTCAGCCGCCCGCGCCTGCGCGACCCGCTGCGCGCCAAGCAACTGAACAAAGGCCTGCTGGAACTCGGCGAGGAAGGCGCAGTACAAGTGTTCGAGCCCTTCGTCGATAATACCTTGTTGATCGGCGCAGTCGGCCAATTGCAGTTCGAAGTCGTCGAACACCGCCTGCGCACCGAATACGGCGTCGATGCGACGTTCGAGCGCGCGGGCATTCATACCGCACGCTGGGTAACGTGCGCCGATGCCGCGCATCTGGCTGAATTCACCCGCGCCAATTCGATGAAACTCGCCAAAGATGTAGACGGCAATTTGGTGTATCTGGCCGACACCCGGGTGAATTTATCGCTGGCGCAGGAGCGCTGGCCGAAAGTGGCGTTTCATGACACGCGGGAGCATGGGCAATTACTGAGTTCAAGCTAGAAGGCACAGTTAAAGTGGTCGATTGACCCCAACACGGCAGTTAGTGCATGATTTACGATAATGAAGGATGCAACGTAACATTGAGTAGAGTCTCTCTTCCCATGCGATGGTGTTGGTAATCCATAAAATAGCACGTTAGCCACGGGTTCAGTAGAGCCCTTCCCGGGCAACAACGCACGGAGCGACAGATTGGTGGCTATAGCCGAAGAATTTTATTTACTTGATTGCTGGGATCGCGGAGTTTGCCCTTATTGCAGGAATACCTTCTTGGCAACAGCGCGAATCGGGTCTGGTCAGAAGAAAAAGGGTGGATTTTGCAGCTTAGGGTGCTACACAAAATACTATGAGCTTGATATCAGAGAACGCCGCAGACGCAGTATTGAGTCTGACGACACCAACAAATAACCTCCGACCAGAGCAAGGGTCTCTGGCTGAATCAGAAGCTGATTCTGACGGGGCACTTCATAAAACCGGGATATTGCCGTCGCAGGAACTCAAACACCAAGTTAATGTTACCAAGGAAATTTTCTCTCTGGAGCCGATCCTGGATAATCAATTCCAGCCAGCGAGCCTGGATCTCCGGCTGGGCCCTGTCGCATATCGGGTTCGCGCCAGCTTTTTACCAGGGAAAAATGCAACGGTTAAACAAAAACTCGACGAGTTCGCGATGCACGAGATGGACATCACTAAAGGTGGAGTGCTGGAGCGCGGCTGTGTCTACATTATTCCTCTGCTTGAGGGTTTAGCACTAAAACATCGAATGTCGGCGATGGGCAATCCAAAGAGTTCCACCGGTCGTCTGGACATATTTACGCGGCTCATCACCGATTACGGCACGGAATTCGACCAGGTTCGCGAGCAGTACAAAGGCATGCTCTACGCCGAGGTGTCGCCACGCACCTTCAGCGTGCTAGTTCGCAAAGGTTCGAGATTGAGCCAGATACGAATACGCCGCGGCAAACCGCAAAGCTCTGACGAGAGCATGCGGCGCTTGCAGCAAGAATTTCAGGTTGTTAGCTCAACCATCAGTGAAGACGATATCCGCAACGGAGTTCCAGTCTCGGTAGATGTGCTGGGAGACAAATCGGGAGGGCTCATTGGGTACAAAGCCAGGAATCACGCTGGTTTAGTTGATATTGACAAGGTACAACACTATGACGTACTTGATTATTGGGAGCCAGTCTATGCACCTCGTCGCGGCGGGTTAGTATTGGATCCGCAGGACTTTTATATTCTGGCTTCGCAGGAAGCCGTGAAGGTTCCGCCAACACACGCAGCTGAAATGATCGCTTACGACACGCTGGTCGGGGAATTTCGAGTCCACTATGCTGGATTTTTCGACCCCGGTTTCGGGGATCCAGTTGCGGGAGGCGAAGGGTCGCGAGCCGTCCTGGAAGTCCGTTCCTATGAAGTCCCGTTTGTGATTGAACATGGCCAAGTAGTGGGCCGCTTGGCTTATGAGCGTCTAACCGCGATACCAGACCAACTCTACGGCGCCACCAACTCATCGTACCAAGGTCAGGGGATTAAGCTTAGTAAGCACTTCAGACCACTTCCCCCTCCCGAGTTTCGCGGACCGGGCGCGATGTCCTGAATGCTGGCAGGCGGCCTGCGCGAACGTTCGCTGTGCCAGACCGATTCGGTTTCCTTGTCAGCAAAATCGAGAATCAAAACAAAGGGAACACTTCCCTTAAACAGCGAGAATAACCAGGATCACGAAAAAAGCCGGTCATCGACCGGCTTTTCTATGCTCTGCCAATGGCGGACTTGTAATGCTTACTTTGCGCCCGTCACATCGACTTCGACACGGCGGTTCGGTGCGAGGCAGGTTTTAAGCGCCGGGCTCGCTTGCTTCATGTCGCAGTCCACCACCGGTTTGGTATCACCCATGCCAGCGGTGGTGAATGCGGCGGCTTTGATGCCATGGCTTTTCAGATACCTGGCGACCGTTTTGGCGCGCGCAAGCGACAGCTTCTGGTTGGCAACGGCCTCGCCCATCTTGTCGGCGTGGCCGGTGACGGCGATGGCATCGATCGCGCCAAAAGCCTTGATCTTGCTTACCAGCGACTCCACGCTTTTCTTGCCTTCAGCAGTCAAATCCTTGGCCGAGGATTTGCCCGACTTGAACAAGGTATCGCCCGCCAGTGTCAGCCTAGTCGGCACACCGGGCTGAATCGCAAAAGCGGCTGGCTGCGCCGCAGCCAGCATCGCCGGCCTGACAGCGACTTGCGCCAGATACGGGTTGGTTGCCGCGTTGCCGAACGGCATCGTTTTCATCATCGGCATCATCGGTGCCGCAGCGCCATTGGTATTACCGCCCGCGTTACCAAACGGCATCATGTTCATCATTGCACCCATCGGCATCATGCCCATCATGCCGCCGCCATTACCCATTCCGCCGCCCGGCATCATGTTCATCATGTTGCTCCAGGTGCGCGGGTTTTTCACGTCAATCGGTATTTCCATCGACGCAGCGGGCTGCACTGATACCACGGGCTGCGCCGGATACATGAACGTGCCCCAAGTTGATCCCGGCATCTGGTTTTTCATCATGCCGCCCATCATGCTGCCGTAAAGCTGCGGGTTCATCGGCGCAAACATCAGAGCCATTCCGCGCGGATCGGTCGGTGCCATCATGAATTTCATCGGCGTGTTGGGATCCATTGCCAGCTTCCCGACTTCCATCATTTTGGGATCCATCGGCAGCGCCATCCAGCCCATCATCTTGGCGGGGTTGGTCATATTGGTCATCATCCGGGTGTAAAACGTCGGATTCATCATCGCGCCACTCCAGCGCATCGCCATCGCCGGATCCATATACTGCATCATGTTGGACATGGTCGCGGGCTGCATCATGGTCGTCATCGAGTACAGCATATTGCCCGGCTCGACCATGCGCCCCGCCATCGCAGGCACCATCGACGGGCTGGTCATGGCATTGGCCCATGCAACAAACGCTTCCGGATCCCGGAACGCCGAGCCGTTTTTGGTGAAATCAGTCATGCGTCCCACCCACTGCTCCGCGCTACGCTTGTCCGGAGCGACATCCGGTGCTGCGGCAAGGCCAGTCGTCAGCTGCTGGCCTGCGGGGGCAGCCGACGCGATGGGATAAGCAGGAACCAGTTTCGCCGCTGGCTTTGCAGCGGTCGATTTGACTGCCGTTTTTTTAGCCGATGGTTTCTTGGTAGCGGGTGCTTGCGCCGCAAATAAAGGCGCGCTGATCATCACTGCCAACAGCGCAATCACGAGAGGTTTGGTTTGCATGAAAAACTCCAGAATCAATGGGAAAAATACACAGGAACAACTTTAAGACAAAACGAAAGAGAGCGAATCGCTACGCACCCAGCCATGCTCACGCCAAGTCGAGCACATTAAAATATTAGGTATCGATTATATATCAAGCCCCCGAGAATGACCTGGTGCTTAAGGACTAGACGGGGGCGGGCGGAGAAAATCGTTGTCTATTAGCGACAATTCGGCGTGGTTGCGGGGAGGGCTCATCAGAGGTGCAAAAGGCCTTGAACTAACGCGGCGAAGTCTGGAGCTTCCAGATATCGCGGTTGTATTCCTGCATGGTGCGGTCGGTCGAGAAAAACCCGCTGGAGGCGGTGTTCAGGATACTCATGCGAGTCCAGTTGGCCTGATCCTGCCATGCCAGCGCAACCTTCTGCTGGGCATCAACAAAGCTGCGGAAATCCGCCAGGGTCACCCACGGGTCATGCGGACTTTTCAAAGCATCCAGTATCATGTCAAAAATCCCTGGCTCGCACGGATTGAAATGACCCGACGCCAACAAATCCATCACCTCGCGCAGATCGTTGTCGGCATCGATAGTGGTCTGCGGTTGATAATGACCGCGCAGCGCTTCGACCTCGTCCGCACGCAGGCCGAACAGGAAAAAATTGTCCTCCCCCACCGCATCCAGAATTTCGATATTCGCGCCATCATAGGTGCCGATGGTCGCCGCGCCGTTCATCATGAACTTCATATTTCCAGTGCCGGATGCCTCCTTGCCCGCAGTCGAAATCTGTTCCGACAGATCGGTGGCGGGCGCAATGATTTCCATGCTGGATACGCGGTAGTTGGGTAAAAATGCCACCTTCAAGCGGCCATTGATATCCGGGTCGTTATTCACCACGTCGGCCACGCTGTTGATGAGCTTGATGATGCGCTTGGCCATCGCGTAACCCGGCGCGGCCTTGCCGCCGATCAGCACGCAACGGTCGGCCCAGTTATCCAGACACCCGTGCTTGATGCGGTTATACAGATGAATCACGTGCAGCACGTTGAGCAGCTGCCGCTTGTATTCGTGAATACGCTTGACCTGCACGTCGAACAGCGCCGCCGGATCAAACACGATGCCGCATTCGTCCTTGACCAGCGCGGCGAGGCGTATCTTGTTGGCGCACTTGGCCGCGCGCCATTCGGCGTGAAAAGCCGTGTTTTCCAGATTCGCCAGCGGCTTGAGCTTGTCCAGTTGCGCCAGATCGGCCACCCAGCCCTCGCCAATTTTTGAGCTGATCAGCGCACTCATCCCGGGGTTGGCGTGTACCACCCAGCGACGCGGGGTCACGCCGTTGGTCTTGTTGTTGAATTTGTCCGGCCACAGGTCGACAAAATCGCGGAACAGCCCTTCACGCAGCAACTGCGAATGCAGCGCCGCCACACCGTTGATCGAGAAACTGCCGACGATGGCGAGCCAGGCCATGCGCACCTGGCGCACGTCGCCCTCCTCGATAATCGACATGCGGCGCTGGCGCTCGACATCACCCGGCCATTTCATCGACACCTCGCGCAAAAAGTGCGCATTGATTTCGTAAATGATTTCCAGCAGACGCGGCAGCAAGCGTTCGAACAGGCTGACCGGCCATTTCTCCAGGGCCTCCGGCAACAAAGTATGGTTGGTGTACGCCATGCACCGGGTGGTGATCCCCCAGGCCTGCTCCCAGGGCACGCTTTTTTCGTCAATCAGAACGCGCATCAACTCCGCCACCGCGATGGTGGGATGCGTGTCATTCATCTGAAATACGTTGTCCCGCGCAAAATGGGTGAACTCGATATGCCCTAGCGACTGCCAGCGCCGCAACACATCCTTGAGGCTCGCCGCAGCCAGGAAATACTGCTGGCGCAAGCGCAGTTCCTTGCCGTTTTCGCTGCTGTCATTGGGGTACAAAACCATGGTGATATGTTCAGCGTGGTTCTTGGCTTCGACCGCTTCGGTATAACTGCCCGCGTTGAACTCGTTCAAGTCAAACTCATCCGTCGCGGTCGCTTTCCACAAGCGCAGCGTATTCACGGTGCGATTGCGATACCCCACAATCGGCACGTCATACGGCACCGCCAGCACATCGACGGTATCCACCCAGCGCATTCGCATGGTGCCTTCCGCATCGTGATAGGGCTCGCTGCGACCGCCAAAGCGCACGCGCTGGGTATATTCACTGCGCACCACTTCCCACGGATTGCCGTTGCGCAACCAGTGATCGGGCTCTTCGATCTGATAGCCGTCTTCAATATGCTGGCGAAACATGCCGTATTCGTAACGCATGCCGTACCCCATCACGGGCAATTGCAGCGTGGCACAACTATCCATAAAACACGCAGCCAGCCGGCCCAGACCGCCATTGCCCAGACCCGCGTCGGACTCCTGCTCGCAAATGTCTTCCAGATTCAGGCTGTAGTCGAGCATCGCCTGCTCGGTCTCATTGGTGATTCCCAGGTTCAGTAAATTGTTGCCGAGTGCGCGTCCCATCAGGAATTCCAGCGACAAGTAGTACGCGCGGCGCACGCCCGGCTCGCTGCCTACACCTGCTGCAGTCCGGCTCCAGTCCGGCATGATGCGGTTGCGCAGCGCGTAAGCCAGCGCGTGATAAAAATACACCGGCGATCCGTTCTGGAAGCGTCCCAAATGGCAGGAGAGATAACGATGGAAATCTTTTCCTATCGGTTCGCTATCGCAATCGAGCATATGCAGGCTCAGCGGCGAGTTCGGGTCATTCGATTTATGTGCCCACATGGTGTAGTCCTCTTAAGCCTGATAAAGCGCTAGATACTGTCCGGCGCTTTCGTTCCAATCAAATATCTTGCGCATTCCTGTTTGTTGCAAATGCCGCCACCGGGTCGGCTGGCGATAGAGCTCAAGCGCGCGGCGAATCATGTCGAGAAAAGCGGCCACGTCCGGGGTGTCAAACACAAAGCCTGTCGCACTGGCATCCGCAAGGCTGGCTTCGTTGGCATCAGCCACGGTATCGGCCAGCCCGCCCGTTTTGTAAACCACCGGCGGCGTGCCGTAGCGCAGGCTGTACATCTGGTTCAGGCCGCACGGCTCAAAGCGTGAAGGCATCATGAACATATCTGCCCCAGCCTCGATCAAATGCGCCAGCGCTTCGTCGTAACCGATTTCAACAAACACCCGCTGCGGATGTTTTTTTGCCAGCCGGCTCAGTTTTTGTTCGAACAGCGTTTGGCCGCTGCCGATTATCACAAACTGCGCATCGGTTTCGGCCAGCAGCACCGGAATCGCTGCAAGCACCCAGTCCACGCCTTTTTGTTCGACCAGACGCCCCACCATCCCCAGCACCGGCGCGCTCATTTGCTGATCGCTGACCTTGCCCAGAAAGCGTTCAAGCAGCGCCTGCTTGTTGCGTTTTTTTCCGGGATTGATTCGGCCAACCGAATAGTGTGCAGGCAGATGAGGATCAGTGGACGGGTTCCATACCTCCATATCGATGCCATTCAGGATGCCAGTCAGTTTGTGCTGACGCGACAGCAGCAAGCCGTCAAGGCCGTAACCAAACTCCGGGGTGCAGATTTCCCGGGCATACGTCGGGCTCACCGTCGTCACTGCATCGGCATACACGATGCCGGCTTTCAGCATGGAAAATTCGCCATGAAATTCAATGCTTTCGGGCGTCCACCAATGGCTAGGCAACTGCAAGCGGACAAAATCGCTATATGAAAAATACCCCCCATAGGCCAGATTGTGGATGGTAAACACGGTCTTGGGACGCGGGGTCTGCTCATGCAAAAACGCTGCGGTCAGACCGGTTTGCCAGTCGTGCAAATGCACCACTTCGGGCTGCCAGCCAAGCTTCAGCGCATCCTGCCCGAGCAGCGCGGCGACCCGCGCAAACACGGTAAAGCGCTCGGCGTTGTCCGGCCAGTCCTGTCCGCTCGCACTCACATAGGGATTACCGGCACGGTCAAACAGGGGCGGGCAATCCACCACCCATAACGGAAAAGCAAAATCGGGATGGCGTGTTTCCAGAATACGGGCGCTATGAATGCCCTCCGCACCGCGCACATCCAGCCAGCCCAGAATGCGCACCTGGTCAAGCTGGTGCAGCAGCGCGCGATAGCCCGGCAGCACCAGCCGGATGTCCTGCCCCCGCTCGTGCAAGGCATGTGGCAGGCTGTACACCACGTCCCCCAGGCCGCCGGTTTTAATCAGGGGATAGGATTCACTCGCCACAAATAAAACTTTCATACCTTTTCGTTTCATTGTTAGTTTTTTAATATCAGTTTTAATCAGGCCGACACCTTGAAAAACACCGCAGCCAGGGGCGGCAAGGTCACTTCAAATGAATGCTCGAACCCCATCCACGGGATCGTCTGCGGCAACATTGCGCCGCCGTTGCCGATATTGCTGCCGCCATAAAATTCGGAATCCGTATTCAGCACTTCGTGCCACAACTTTCCCGACGGCACGCCGACGCGATAACCGGATCGCGTCACCGGCGTGAAATTCAGCAGCACCATGATTTGCGCACCGGGCGCTTTGCCCTGGCGCACAAAACTCAGCACCGACTGGTCGGCATCGTGGCAGTCGATCCAGCGGAACCCGCGCGGATCGAAATCAAAATCGTGCAATGCGGGCTCATTGCGGTACAGGCGGTTGAGGTCAGCCGACAGCCGTCGCAGACTGTCGTGCGCCGGAAAATCCAGCAACATCCAGTCCAGTTCGCCCTTTTCAGACCACTCATTCCACTGCCCGAATTCGCTGCCCATGAACATCAGTTTTTTGCCGGGGTGGCCCGTCTGCCAGGCGTAAAACAGCCGCAGGTTGGCAAAGCGCTGCCACACATCGCCCGGCATTTTATCGAGCAGGCTCTTCTTCATGTGGACGACTTCGTCGTGCGACAACGGCAACACAAAGTTTTCAGTCCACGCGTACATCTGGCTGAAAGTCAGCTGGTTGTGCTGGTATTTTCGGTACACCGCGTCCCGCTCGAAATACGCCAGGCTGTCGTTCATCCAGCCCATGTTCCACTTCATTGAGAACCCCAGCCCGCCCAACTCCACCGGGCGCGACACCGCCGGCCAGGCCGTGGACTCTTCGGCAAACGTCAACACGCCAGGGTGGCGGCCATGCACCTCGACATTCAGCTCGCGCAGAAAAGCAATCGCCTCAATGTTTTCGCGCCCGCCGTATTGATTGGGCAGCCATTCGCCTTCGCGTCGCGAGTAATCCAGATACAGCATCGAGGCCACCGCATCGACCCGCAGGCCGTCGATGTGAAATTCTTCCAGCCAGTACAGCGCATTCGCAATCAGAAAGTTTTTAACTTCGTTGCGGCCATAGTTGAAAATCAGCGTGCCCCAATCCTGATGCTCGCCGCGACGCGGGTCTTCATGTTCGTACAAGGCCACGCCGGTAAACCGCGCCAGCGCAAAATCGTCCTTGGGAAAGTGCGCCGGCACCCAATCGAGAATCACGCCGATATGGTGCTGGTGACACGCATCGACAAAGCGGCGGAAGGCTTCCGGCGAGCCAAAACGCGCAGTGGGCGCGTAATAGCCCGACACTTGATACCCCCACGACGCATCCAGCGGATGCTCGGCAATCGGCAGCAGCTCGATATGGGTGTAACCCAGCTCCAGCACATAGGGAATCAGCTTTTCCGCCAGCTCGGCCCAGGTATAAAAATGGCCATCGGCGTGTCGCCGCCACGACCCGGCATGCAATTCGTAAATGCTGATCGGCTGGTGCTGCCAGTCGAACCGGGCGCGCGCCGCCATCCAGTCGTCGTCCTGCCACACTGCGTCAAGCCCGGCGGGAATCGCGCTGGTCGTCTCGGGGCGCGGAAACATCTGGCGCGCGTAAGGATCGGTCTTTTTGACCAGTTGACCCTGCGCGCTGAGAATTTCGTATTTATACGCCTCGCCTGCCACCAAGCCGGGGATGAACAGCTCCCACAGCCCGGCATCGCCGCGACAGCGCATGGGATGACGGCGGCCATCCCAGCCGTTGAAATCGCCAATCACGCTGACCCGCTGCACTGCAGGTGCCCATACGGCAAACAGGCAGCCTGCGAGTCCGTCTACGATTTTCAGGCGCGCGCCCAGCACTTTCCAGGCCTGCATATGGCGGCCTTCACGCAGCAGATAAATATCCATCTCGCCGAGTTGCGGTTCGAAGGTATAGGGGCTGCGCAGGGTATGCCAGTCACCGATTTGCTTGTCCTGCCAGCGCAACTCAGGATGCGCGTCATGCACCACACCCTTGCCCAGCTTGAGCTCAAAGCAGTCCGTTCCCGCAACGCGGGTCATGCGCACGCCCACTGCTTCCACCGCTTCGGCGGCAGGCAGAAACGTGCGCAGGATGGTTGTCCCGTCGGATTCGCCATGCCAGCCCAGCACCTCGAACGGATCGTGATGGGTTCCGGTTTGTACGCGCATGATGGGCGCGCTGATGGCTGGCAAATGACTGGCCGGCTTTTTGTCGGTGGTGCGTTCAGGAGCATTCATGACAGATTTCTTGTCTCGCATCGAGCGGTTTTCTCTAATTGTTCAAGCAAACAGGATGCCAGTTCAGATTCCAGCATGTCCCATTGAAAACGCCAACGCCAGTTGCCCTCGGTTGTCCCCGGTGTATTCATCCGGGCAAAGCCGCCCAGACGCAGTACATCCTGCATTGGCAATATCGCCAGCGCAGCCTGGCTTGCCAGCACAGTATGCTGCATCGCATCGAGCACCTGATTGGTGTCGGCCGCGTTTAACTGCTGTCGAATCTGGTGCTGCACGTCCTCCGGCAGGCTGGCAAACCAGCCCAGCGTGGTGTCGTTGTCGTGGGTGCCGGTGTAATAGACCGTGTCGTGGCCGACATTTTCCGGTTTGTGCGGATTGTCGGCATGGGCATCAAACGCAAATTGCAGCACCGCCATGCCGGGCAGGCCAAAGTCGCGACGCAGCGCAGTGACATCGGCAGTGATGATTCCAAGGTCTTCAGCGACCAGCGGAATTTCACCCATTTCATCCTTGAGTTTTTGCAGCAACTCCGCCCCCGGCACCGGCTGCCAGCTGCCGTTGACTGCGGTGTCCTCGCTGGCCGGGATAGTCCAGGCGGCCGCGAATCCGCGAAAATGGTCGATACGCACCAGGTCGAACCACTCAAAGTGGGTGCGCAGCCGCTCAAGCCACCAACTAAAGCCTTCCTCCCGCATCACCGCCCAGTTGTAGTGCGGGTTGCCCCAACGCTGCCCGGTGGCAGAAAAATAATCCGGCGGCACCCCTGCCACCACCATAGGTCTGCCCGCATCATCCAGCAGGAAACGTTCGGGATGCGCCCACACGTCGGCGCTGTCGTGCGCGACAAAAATCGGCATATCGCCAAACAGGCTGATGCCGCGCGCATTCGCCGCCTGCCGTATCCCCTTCCAATGCGACCAGGCACGATATTGTTCGGTCATCACGGCAATCAAGGCCGCTTCATGCAGCCGGTCAAAATCTGCCAGCGCCTGCGGCTCGCGCTGACGCAAAGGTGCGGGCCAATCCGCCCAGCAGGCACCGCCTTGCAACTGTTTGATCACGATGAAGCGCGCGTAATCGTCCAGCCAGTGTTGCTGCGCGCGGCACCAGCGTGAAAAGCCGCGCATATCCCCGCGCACTTTGGGGAACAGCACTGGATTGACCGCAAACGCCGATGCACACTGATAAGGCGACAAGCCCGCAAGCGGCACGCCCAACGGCAGCATCTGCCACACTGCACAACCGCTGGCCTGTAAAAAATCCAGCCATTGCAGCGCGTCCGCCAGGTTGCCCGATGGCAGCGAAGTCGGATGCAGCAAAATACCCGCGCGGCGCTGATTGGAGGTGAACAGACTCATCCGACGTTCCGGCGCATGGTGCCGCCATTGGCCGCCGCGCCACCGCCTTGCGACAATTCGACATCAAGTTGCGGCGGTGGCACAACGCCGATCAAGCGATACAGCACCCGCAACTGGGTACGAAAGAGTTGCTCAAAATCGCTGACGCTGCCCGCCGGGTTGTAGTCGCCAAACCACCAGAACCAGTCCGAGCCTTCGCACACCGCAAGCTGTCGCGTGGCCAGCGCAAGTTGTTCTATGCTGAGGCCGTCTTCAGCGGCCACACGGTCGTAAGCCAGCTTGGCCGCAACCAGATAATCCCAGCCGCGATTCTTGTCGCCGGAACCGATCCAGGTCGAAAAACTGCCGTACACCCAGCTTCCGGCCATCAACCGTTGCAGCGGCACGGCGGGCGCGGTCTCGGCCTGTTCGGCAAAAGTCGTCATGCGCAAAGTAGCGTGCTTCGATAAGGCAGCGTACAGCGCATCGAGAAAATGGTAGCCGTTGTCCGGGTAATATTCCCAGGCGTTTTCACCGTCCAGAATCACCGAGACAACTTTCCGCCCGGCTTCGCCGTCCAGTTGCGCAGCGATGTTTTCCAGATGCTGGATGAAATCGCCCACCGCATCGTCGGCATGCCAGTCGCTGTATTTGAAACCGATCAAATCGGCCAGGCCGTCATCACGGAAAAACAAGCGCGTCTGCGTGCCCTCGACCTGCGCAGGCGAAAACAGGCTGCGTTTGCCGTACAGGTCTTCGCTGGAGCTGCCGGATTGCGTAAAACTGTTGCGCCACACCCCTTCGCCCGAGGCCGTCCAGCGCATACCCAGTTCATCCAGCTGCGCCAGCGCATCGTGGCTGACGCCGCCTTCCGACAACCACACCCCCTGCGGCTTGCGGCCAAAATAGTGTTCAAAGACGGCGAGACCTTCCTGCAAGTGCCAGCGTGAGCGCTCCGCACCGCCGGGATAAATCTCAGCCACTGGCGCAGGTGCATCGTGCTGCGCATCACGCATATTCTTGAAGTCGTTCAGCAGCGGTACGATGGGGTGACCGTAAGGCGTCATCGACAATTCGATCTGACCGCGATCCGCCAACGCGCTATAACGCGGAATCAGCCCGGCCAGACACGACTGCATCAAGCTGAGCAGCTCGCGCCGGTCCGCCACCAAATAATTCTGTTCCTGAGTCAGCAGCCGTTGCGCCAGCGGCGTTTGTTTCAGGGAATAGCCGAGCCAGGCCAGGTGATACCAGGTCAGCAAATCCAGAAAATACTGTTCGGAGAGATAGCTTAAATGCCACTGTATGCCCTGGATGCCGATGCCCGCCTCGTCGGTTGCCAGAATCATCCGCAGCAGACGATAAAACGCCGGATAAGGGTGGATCATGCGCGGCGCGTGGCAACGCTGGCAGGCCTGAATCAGCGCCAGACGCGCGGCGGCATCCGTTGGAATCGGCTCGACCCCGGCCAGAATATTCAGCATGTGATCCTGGGTGGGCGCGCCTGTTTTAAGCAAGTTGTCGAGCTGCTGCGCGTAGTCGTCCAGTTGCTCCAGCAACACTGGCGCAAAATTGACCACCGCGCGCATCGCGGGATAGCGCTCCAGATGCGCCGCCATGTCGCTGTAGTCCTTGATGCCGTGCAGGTACACCCACGGCAAATGATACGCACCGGCCAGGCCCTCGCGGTAATAGGGCTGGTGCATATGCCAGCACAACACCACGTTGAGCGGCTCGCTGCCGGGCGGCTTAGTTGTAGTCACTGCCGCCTTTGAACCGCGAATACAGGTTTTGTCCCAGCATGGCCGGGGTCACCAGCACGATGCCCTCCTCGCTGACGTGAAAACGTCTGGCGTCTTCCGCCCGGTCTTCGCCGATCACCATGCCGTCCGGAATCACGCAGCCCTTGTCGATAATGGCGCGCGTGATGCGGCAGTGTTTGCCGATCGTGACTTTGGGCAGGATCACGCTGTCGGTAATCACGCTGTAGCTTTCGACCGTGACGGCGAAGAACGCCACGCAGCGTTTGAGCTGGGCGCCGGACAAAATACAGCCGCCGGACACCAGCGTATCAATTGCCATGCCGCGACGGCCGTCGTCGTCAAACACAAATTTGGCGGGCGGATATTGCGGCTGGTAGGTCCAGATCGGCCAGTCGCGGTCATACAGATTAAGCGCGGGGTCGACCGAGCACAGTTCCATATTGGTTTGCCAGTAGGAATACACCGTTCCCACGTCGCGCCAGTAACCCGGCTCGCCGGTCTTGGTGCGAAACGGAAACGCCATGGCACGCGCCTCGGCAATGGTTCCGGGAATAATGTCCTTGCCAAAATCGTGCGACGACCTGAGATTGCCCGCGTCATCTTCCAAAGCCTGATACAGAAAATCTCTGGAAAAAATGTAGATGCCCATCGACACCAACGCCATGTCCGGCTTGCCGGGAATCGACTCCGGGTGTTCGGGCTTTTCGGTAAAACGGGTAATGCGCATGCCCTCGTCAACCGACATCACCCCGAACGCACTGGCTTCAGCCAGCGGCACTTCGATGCTGCCCACGGTAAAGTCCGCGCCGCTTTGCACGTGGTACAGCAGCATCTCGGAATAATCCATGGTGTAGACGTGGTCACCGCCGAGCACGATGACGTATTCCGGATGGTGGCGCTGCACGATGTCCATGTTCTGGAACAGCGCATCCGCCGTGCCCTGATACCACTCCTTTTTTTCGGTGCGCTGCTGCGCTGGCAGGATTTCTACAAACTCCCCGATTTCTGCGCGCATGAAACCCCAGGCGCGCTGCAAATGGCGGATCAGCGAATGAGATTTATATTGTGTCAGGACGCCGATGCGGCGGATCCCGGAATTGACGCAATTGGACAAGGCAAAATCGATAATGCGGTATTTGCCGCCGATCGGCACGGCGGGTTTTGCGCGCCAGGCGGTCAAACCCTTGAGCCGTGAACCTTCGCCGCCCGCCAGCACCAGCGCCACCGATTTGCGTGTCAGTTCAGTCACCATCTTGGGCTCGATGTAATAGCGGTAAAGCTTGTCCTGTTCTTCCTTGGTAATCGTCATAGTTCAGTCCTTGCCAGGTTCCGATTAAGTGCGGCCGGCTGACAGGAAAGCGCAATTGCGCCCTGCACGCCCAGCCGCTTATTGGTTATCAGGAAAATCGGCGTGCGCTCGACCACGCCGCGCATCCGCCCCTTGTCCGTACAGGCTGCCATAAAACGCTGCGACTGCATTCGCTGCTGCAAATGAATCGCCACGCCACCCGCAATATAAAGCCCAGCGGCGGGTTGGTACAACAAGGCCACATTGCCCACCCACGCGCCATACAAGTCTATAAACAAATCCAGCGTCGCGTTTGCCACCGCATCACCCTGCGCGGCCAGCTCGCTGATACGGGCACCATCCACCGTTATCACCGACAAAGTCCCCGTGCTTTCGAAACAACAAAAGCGGTAAATCGCGACCAGGCCG
>JAYVLR010000142.1:0-4579 GCA_043759395.1 Thiobacillaceae bacterium | reverse complement strand
TGTCCCAGACTTCTACAATTTTCCGGATTTCGTGCCCACTGGCTTAATGGTGTCGCCTATCCGTTTGCGGGTGTAGTGCTCGGTCATTGCCCGTGTGGTGTGGCCTAGCAGTTTTTGGGCGTGGTGAAGGTCTTCGGTGTCAGTGGCGGCCTAGGCACGCAGGCCGCAGAATTGGAAGCTTACGCCTGCTTTATCCCTCGCCCGATCGAATCCACCGCGCAGTTCGCTAATGCTTAATGGCTGGCCTTTTTCGTTTTGGATGAGTGACAGCCAAAGTTGGGTGCGGTCGGCTCAGGATGCGTTCTATCGCGTCTTTCAGTGTGCTGATGATCTCCACTCTCATCCGATTCGCGGAAATCCCTGTAAATCTGGCGGTTGGCATGTTTTCATGCACCGATTGAATAGGGCTTCTTGGATGGGGCTTTGGCTTTTCTCTGTTCGTCTACATCGCTTGGTATTCGCGCTCAGCCCAATATCCGCTGTATCGCATTTCTTCGTCGAGTCCTCGCCCGAAGTCGGCGAGGGATTCGCGCATTGCTTCGTGGTTTTCAGGCGACATGGGCGCGATGTTCCCCGGCCATGCCGTGCCGTTTTTCGTCGGCTTGCTGCGATGTTTTTCTCCAGTTTTTCATTTTGTTGCTGCGTCATGCTGTCATTCGAATACCCAAACCCGCTCGATAAAGTCACAATCCCATCTATCCAGCGTGCGTCTTTTAAACGGGCAACTTCTTTTAATTCTGGCTTCGCTCAGGTAATGCCAGATGAGGATTTTCCTCCTGCCTCTCAGGCTGGTATGGCATTCCCTTAGTTCTGGCTGTTCGGGCTTGAGAGAACGCTTCAGAAACTTCCTTGCAGCAATAGATTTAAGCCGCGTCATGGTGATTAAGGGTACTTCCTTGCATGGTGCAGCACCCGAATAATTTGCACCATGTCTTTTTTCTCGCGGTAGACCAGTATGAACGGCGTGCGCCTGCCGATCACGCGCTCGAAGGTTGCGATATTGCGCCCCGGCCTGCCGTGGGTGGGGAAGGGGTCAATCAGTAGCTGGGTGGCTTTGATGATTTCGTCGGCCATGCGGCGCGCGGCGGCGGGGTTGCGCTCGTTGTAAAAGCGCATCGCTTCGTCGAATTCTTCGAGCGCTTCTTCCGTCCAGTCAAGCCGCTTTTTTGCGCTTGGCGGCATGAGTGTCGAGGGTGGCTTGAATGCGTGAGACGACTTCTTCGTGCGGAACTAGCCGCCCGGCATCGGCGCTTTCGATGCCCTCGTTCACCTTGCGCACGAAGTCTTCGTTGTACTCGAAGCCGTCTTTCATGACGTAGGGCAGCATGGCTTCGGGGGTGGTTCCTGCGGCGGTTGCCAGTTTGGCAAGCCGCCGCTGCATGGCGGGGGTGAGTTCGGTTTTCATGGTGTTAGATCCTTCTACAATTCAACTTTCCTTTGCACTGATGTTTGTTAATGGAAACAGACGATTCAGGCCATCTGCACCGGGATGGCCCGGCGTGTTTCAATCACGCGATTGGCTTCGTCCACATAGACCAGCTCTGGCGTGTAGCGTGCCAGTTCGATCTCGTTATAGACCGCGTAGGTTGCGATGATGACGATGTCACCCGGATTGGCATGATGGGCTGCTGCGCCGTTGACCGAAATAATTCCGGAATCACGCGCGGCGCGGATCGCATACGTGGTAAAGCGCGCGCCATTGCTCACGTTGTAAATCTGGATTTGCTCGTACTCGTGGATGTTGGCGGCATCCAGCAGCGTTTCGTCAATCGCGCAGGAGCCTTCGTAATGCAGTTCCGAATGCGTGGCATGCGCCCGGTGCAGCTTGGATTTAAGCATCGTTCTTTGCATGACGGTGCCTCAATAAAGGTAAGCAGGCATTATAAAACCTGGAACCGGATTACCCAAGGCATTCAAGGTTGTCGATCAGCCGCGTTTTACCCATCCAAGCCGCGCCCAGAACAACAAAACGGCGCGTGCCGGACGCTGTGGGGCGGAGCGAGTCGGCGTCCCGCAGTTCAATATAATCCACGTTCCACCCGGCCATTTTCAGCCGTTTTTTTGCGGCTGCGGCGAGCATCGCGCCATCCCGTTCGCCCGAGCTCAGGGCATCGGTAATGGCGGCGAGTTCGCGGTATAAACCGGGTGCCTGAATGCGCTCGGTGGCGCTCAGGTAGCCATTGCGCGAACTCATCGCCAACCCGTCTGGATCGCGCAGGGTTGTGCCTGCGATCACCTCGACCGGCAGATTGAACTGCTGAATCATTTCCCGAATAACAAACAGCTGCTGAAAATCTTTCCGGCCAAAAACGGCGAGCTGCGGCTGCACCAGATTGAACAGCTTTAACACGACCGTTGCCACGCCGCTGAAGTGGCCCGGGCGAAACGCGCCGCATAGATCATTGGCAAGTTCGGCGGGCGGCTGTACGGTAAATGTTTGGGATGCGGGATAGATTTCGCGTGCATCCGGCGCGAACACGATGTCGCATCCGGCGGCGGCCAGCTTCTCGCAGTCGGTGTCCAGTGTGCGTGGATAACGCTCAAAATCTTCGCCCGCGCCAAACTGCAAGGGGTTTACAAAGATGCTTGCGACGACAGGCTGGCCGTGCTGTTTTGCCAGCTCGACAAGTGACGCATGACCGGCGTGCAGATTGCCCATGGTTGGAACAAACGCCGTGCCGGTCTGATGCTGGAGCGCCGCACGCAAGTCAGGCACGGTATGGATAAGCTTCATCAGAACGCGTGTTCGGCAGCAGGAAAAGTCTGGTTTTTTACGGCATCGACATACGCGCGCACTGCGGCTTTGATCCCGCCTGAATTCGCCATGAAGTTTCTGGCAAATTTCGGCGGTTTGGGATACAGCCCCAGCATGTCGTACAACACCAGCACTTGCCCCGAACAATTGATGCCCGCACCGATGCCGATCGTTGGCATCTTCACCGCTGCGGTGATGGCGCGTGCCAGGGGGGCGGGCACGGCTTCCAGCACCAGCAAGCCTGCGCCTGCGGCTTCCAGCGTGCGTGCGTCGGCGCTGAGTTGTTGCGCGGCAGGCTCATCGCGCCCTTGTACTTTGTAGCCGCCAAGCTGATTCACCGATTGGGGCAACAAGCCCAGGTGCGCGCATACAGGAATGCCGCGCGCGGTCAGAAACGCAACGGTATCCGCCATCACTGCGCCGCCTTCCAGTTTGACCATGTGCGCACCCGCTGCCATCAGCCGTGCCGCTGCGGTAAACGCGTGTTCCGGGCTGGGCTGGTAGCTGCCAAAGGGCAGGTCGGCGACGATGAAGGCACGCTGTGTGCCTGCGGCCACGCAGCGCGTGTGATAGCTCATCTCGGCCAGCCTTACCGGCAGCGTTGACGCGTGGCCCTGGATAACCATGCCCAGCGAATCGCCCACCAGCAGCACGTCCACGCCTGCCGCATCGAGCACGCGCGCAAAGCTTGCGTCGTAGCAGGTCAGCGCAGCGATTTTTTCGCCGCGCGCGCGCAGGTCGCCGAGAGTGGAAAGTGTGACCGTGGTGCTCATGCCGCCCGGCTGAAAAACTCGCGCGGCCCGCGCATTTTCTGGATGCGTTCGAGCAGGAGTTCAAAATCGGCTTCACTCTTCGCAAAGTTGAGATGTTCGCTATTCACAATCAACAGCGGCGCTGCATCATAGCGGTGAAAAAATTCGCTATAGCTGGCGGCAAGCCGCCGCAGATAATCTGCCGCCATGCCGCGCTCGAATTCAACGCCACGGCGTTTGACGCGCTCCTGCAAGGATTCAATCGGCGCCTGAAGGTAAATCACCAGATCGGGCGTGGGCGCCTGCGGAGCGAGATCGGCATAGACTTTTTGATACAGATCAAACTCGTCGTCATCCAGATTGAGCCGCGCAAACAGCATGTCCTTGTCGAGCAAAAAATCGGAGACGGTTCCGCTATTGAACAGATCGCCTTGCACCAGATCGCGCAGCTGGCGCGAACGTTCAAACAGAAAATGCAACTGGGTCGGCAGTGCGTAGCGTTTCGGCTCTTGATAAAAACGCGGCAAAAAAGGGTTGTCGCTGGCGTTTTCGAGCAGCGTTTTCGAGCCGAGTTTTTCTGCCAGCTTGTGGGTCAGGCTGGTTTTGCCCGCGCCAATCGGCCCTTCGACGACGATGTATTTAAAGCGGGATGAATTCATGATCCGGCGACGGCAAGTTTGGGGGTGTTGATCAGTGCCACGCTCTGGCCGGCGCACGCAGCGATCCGGTCGGCGGCGCGCCCCTGTCCGGGAATAAGGATGTCAGGTGCGATTTCGGTCAGCGGCAGCAGTACAAAGGCGCGCTCGGACATGCGCGGATGCGGCAGCGTCAGATGGTCTTCGTGAAAGTGTGCGGTGCCATACAGCAGCAAGTCCAGATCGAGCGTGCGCGGCGCATTGCGGAAGCTGCGTTCGCGGCCATGGCGGTGCTCGATGTCGAGCAGCGCAGCAAGCAATGCGCGTGGCGCGAGCGTTGTTTCGATGTGTGCAACCGCATTGATGAAATCGGGTTGATCGGCGTAGCCGACAGGTGCGCTGGCATACAGCGACGAGCGCGCGATCAGGCGTGTGGA
>JAYVLR010000141.1:0-4150 GCA_043759395.1 Thiobacillaceae bacterium | reverse complement strand
GAGGCGAACTGGGCGCAAGTCAACGCCAGTACCGCCCGTCCTGCATCGCCGCCGACTGCTGTGAAAGTTGAACCCGCAGCAAGCACACCCGCAGCAACGCCTGCAGAACCGCCGGTCGTCGTGGCCACTCCTCCTCAATCCGGCGCCGTGGAAGGCTGGCTATGGCCCGCCAAGGGCGTGCTTAAAGGGCGCTTTGGCGACGGCGGCGGTAAAGGAATTGATATTGTGGGCGAACGCAACACGCTGGTGGTAGCCGTTGCGCCGGGCCGGGTGGTGTATAGCGGTTCCGGTTTGCGCGGCTATGGCCGTCTGCTGATCATCAAACATCCGGGAGAGTTTTTAAGCGCGTATGCTCACAACCAAAGCATGTTGGTAAAAGAAGGCGACACGGTCAGTGCGGGACAGAAAATCGCATTGATGGGTGACAGCGATGCCGACCGCGTCAAGCTGCATTTTGAAGTCCGCCAATATGGTCGCCCGCTTGATCCCATGAAGTATCTCCCGAGTCCACCATGAACCGCGACACTGCTGACGACAACGAAGAACTCCTGCCGGATGAAGCGTCCAGCGAGGACGCGATGGCGGTCGAATCCGGCGCGGCAAACCACGCTGAGGATGATGACCTGGCATCGGCCGTCCTTGGCGAAGCGCAGGTTGATGTGACTCAGCTCTATCTCAATGAAATCGGCCAGTGGCCGCTGCTGACTGCAACCGATGAAGTCGCGCTGGCACGTCAGGTCAAGCTGGGCAATTTTGAAGCGCGCCAGACCATGATCGAGCGCAATCTGCGGCTGGTCGTGAACATTGCCAAGCACTACGCCAATCGCGGCCTGACCCTGCTTGATCTGGTGGAGGAGGGCAACCTCGGCCTGATCCACGCGCTCGAAAAATTCGATCCCGAACGCGGCTTCCGGTTTTCGACTTATGCCACCTGGTGGATACGCCAGAATATCGAACGCGCCATCATGAACCAGTCGCGCACTATCCGGCTGCCGGTTCATATCATCAAAGAACTCAATATTTATCTGCGCGCCAAGCGCCACCTGGAAACGCATGGCGTGGCCGATGCCACGTCTGGCGACATCGCTGCACTCACTGGCCACAGCGTGGATGATGTGCGCCGCATCATGCAATTGAACGAGCGTATGGGCTCGCTCGATGCCCCGCTCGACATTGACCCTGGCCTGTCCCTGAGCGAAGCCGTAGCCGACGACAACGTCCATCTTCCCGAAGATGCATTGCAACTCGAAGAAGTTCAACATCACGTCCACGAGTGGATGAGCCAGCTCAGCGACAAACAGCGCTGGGTCATCGAGCGCCGTTTCGGGTTGAACGGGCAAGAGGCCTGCACGCTCGAAGACCTGGCGGTTGAACTTAGTGTCACGCGCGAGCGTATCCGCCAAATCCAGATGGAATCGCTGCGCGTACTGCGCCAGTTGCTGCGCCGGCGCGGCATGGGCAAAGACGAACTGTTTTGATGGACTGGTCGAATATCCGCACCGTGCTGCTCGACATGGACGGCACCCTGCTGGATTTGCACTACGACAATTATTTCTGGCTCGAACATGTCCCGCGCCGTTACGCCGAATATCACGGCATCGAGCCCGGCCTTGCCCGCACGCAGCTATTCGAACAATTCGCCCGCCACAGCGGCACGCTCAACTGGTACTGCATTGATTTCTGGAGCAGCGAACTGGCGCTGGATATTGTTCAGCTCAAACAGGAAGTCGCGCATCTGATTGCCGTGCGTCCGGATGTGCCTATTTTTCTTGATGCGGTGCGCAACTCGGGCCGTCGCCTGGTGATCGTCACCAACGCCCATCCCAAGAGCCTGGATCTGAAAATGCAGGAGACCGGGCTGGAACCGTATTTCGACGCGCTGATTTCATCGCATCAAATCGGCCTGCCCAAGGAGCACCCTGATTTTTGGAACGGCCTGCAAAATCTGGAGCCGTTCGACGTCAAACACACCTTGTTCGTTGACGACAGTTTGCCTGTGCTGCGTAGCGCGCAAGCCTATGGCATCGGACATCTGCTCGCAGTGTGCAATCCCGATTCCCGGCAACCGCATAAGGACTGCGGGGAGTTCACCGCAATCACCAGTTTTGCCGAGGTGATGCCGGGCGGGTGACTCGTTGGCGATTTCTGAATCAAGGCTGTGCCGAGTTGACGTGATGCGGCTGTCGCGCGCCGCGCAAAGACAAGTGTGGCACCGTGATGACTGTCCCTTCGCGGCGTTGATCGGCAGCGCCGTACTGAATGCCTGTTTTTAAATCAATCGCTACGCCCTGGACTGAACCGATACTCGCGGTGCAGGCGTTGCTGCTGCGCTCGCCGAGGCTTTGATGGCCGCGCGCGCGGAGTGCGTCCTGGGTCTGGATACTGAAACGCGGTTGCATGAAATGGGCGATGCCTTCGCAGCTCACGGTTCCGGCGGCATCGGTCACCGACAGGCGTGGTGCATCGATTGCCTGTTGCAGACTCATGTGGTGGTCGATCAGGTTGAGCGTGGTGTTGAGCACCGAGTTGATGATGGTCGAACCGCCCGGTGAGCCGAAGGCGGCAAAGGCTTTATTGCCTTTGAACAGCATCGTCGGCGCCATACTCGAACGCGGGCGTTTGTGCGGCGCAACATCGTTTGCGCCGGGATTGCCGGCGGTGCGATTGGCAGCAGGCACGAAGTTGAAATCAGTCAGTTCGTTGTTGAGCAAAAAGCCATAGCCAGGCACGGTGATGCCGCTGCCCCAGGTATTTTCGATGGTGCTGGTGTAGCTGACGACATTGCCCCAGCGATCAACAATGGAAAAGTGCGTGGTGTGCAGGCCTTTTTCCATTTCGGTCGGGATCGCTTCAAGTGTGATGGCGGCTTGCGGGCGGGTGCTTTCATAAGGCAGGGGATTGCCTGCGGCGGGCGTTGCCATGCGCTGATCGAGATGGATCATGCGCGCGCGTGTTGCCAGATAAGCGGGGTGCAACAAGCCGCGCTTCGGCACGGCGATAAAGTCTTCGTCGCCGATCCACACTGCGCGGTCGGCAAAGGCCAGGCGCATGGATTCGATCATCACATGCAGGGTGTTGGCGCTGCCGAAACCGAAGCCCTGCCGGACATCGCCGAGTGGATACGCTTCGAGCAATTTCAGCATTTGCATCACCGTCAACCCGCCGGATGACGGTGGTGGCGTACTGACCACCGTCCAGCCGCGATAAGTGGAAATCACCGGCTGGCGGATGACGACGCGATAGTGATCGAGATCGGCTCGCGTCATCCGGCCTGCGCCGAACGATGCGGGCACGGTGCGCGAACGTTGCTGTGCAGCGACGATGGCCGCTGCAATCGGGCCGCGATAGAACACGTCAGTTCCCTTGGTTGCGATGAGTTTCAGCGTTTTCGCCAGATCCGGCTGGATCAGTAATTCACCTTCGGTCAGCGGTACGCCGCCGGGGTGAAAAATCGCAGCCGTCTCCGGTTGCCGGCGCGTGCGCTCGCCGTCGTTGGCAATGTCGGCAGCGAGAAAACGGTTGATGCGAAAGCCTTTCGCCGCAAGTGCAATGGCCGGTGCCAACGTGTCGGCGAGGCGCAGCGTGCCCCAGCGGCGCAGCGCTGCATTCACCCCGAGCAGGGTGCCGGGCACGCCGACCGACAGCCCGCTGGCCGATGCGGTGTCAAACGACATGGCTGTGCCGTCCTGCATGAACATGTTGGCGCTGGCTGCGGCGGGTGCGCGCTCGCGCGAATCGACGACAAAAGTCTCGCCGGTTTTGCCCAGATGAACCATCATGAAACCGCCGCCGCCGATGCCCGACGATTGCGGCTCCACCACATTCAGCGCGAACTGGACTGCTGCCGCCGCATCAAGCGCATTGCCGCCGTGCGCCAGTACCCGCGCACCTGCTGCGGCTGCGAGCGGATGCGACACCGCCACCACGCCACAATGCACGCAGGATTGCGCCGCAACGGTCATGCCTGAACATGCGGTCAGCAGCAGGATGGCCGTCATCACAAGGTGTCGGGCGAGTCGTGTTTGATGCATGTTTGAGTCTCTCTCGGTGCCTTGCAATCACACTCTGGAAGCCCACACTTTAACAAACTCAATCGATGAAAATTGATCGACCCATTACCGCTGTCAGTTTGTCTTGCTGGCTGACGGCG
>JAYVLR010000140.1:0-2982 GCA_043759395.1 Thiobacillaceae bacterium | reverse complement strand
TGGTTTCAGCGCCGACGGCGGTACCGCCCAGTTGTACTGCGATTTCATACAGGCGTTGCAGGTTTTCGACAATCTGGGCACCGTAGCCGTCATTGGTTTGTGCTTTAGAGATTGCGTCATTGGCATTGCGGATGGCAATGTTGGTACCGCGAACCTGTTTGTCGTAGCCGGTGGCAATGGACAGGCCGGTCGCATCGTCTTTGGAACTGTTGATGCGCAGGCCGGAAGACAAACGTTGTTGGGCGGTTTGCAGGCCGATCGCCGATTTGTTCAGTGCTGCGCCAGCAAACAGGGCACCTACGTTGGTGTTGATTACTTGAGCCATGGTATTTCTCCTTTAAGTGGGTCGATTGATTCGGCGGTTGCCGTCAACGTTGGTTTGCACTGTGTTTTGAATTCATGCAACCGCTGTTGTGAGAGGAATCGTCGCGACTTTTGGAAAGTTAAGGCTTGCTGTAAAAAAAGTACCAAAAAAATTTGAGGATGCGTAGTGCGCACTATATATACGGCTTGCTGCAGGTCGGCCTTTAATGTGGCTGGTCAGTCTGAAGGCTGACCAGCACAGGCTTGCCAGCCGCATCATCATGGATAGGAAGCAGTCTGGCTTCATCGTGATTATTTTGCGATGCAAACCCGGTTTTTCCCGGTCTGCTTGGCTTCGTACATTGCAGTATCGGCGCGTGCGATAACGGCATCCTGCGCTTCATCGTCACCCCGCAAGGCGACACCCGCGCTGAACGTGATCAGGATGCGGTCATTGTTGTTCATGAAGAATTTTTTGGTGAGGGCACGTTGCAAACGTACCACCACCATGACAGCTTCATCGACTTGGGTATTGGGCAGCATGAGCAGGAATTCTTCACCGCCCATGCGTGCAACATGATCTGTGACGCGCAGCTCTTCCTTGGCAACGTTCACCAGATGGATGAGCGCCTCATCCCCAGTCTGGTGGCCATGGGTGTCATTCAGTTTCTTGAAATTGTCGATATCAATCACAGCAACGCAAAATGCGGTGCCGGTTCGATCCGAACGTGAGGCTTCGCGCGTAAATTCGTCGTCCATGCCGCGCCGGTTCAGGCTGTGCGTCATGGGATCTTCGCGCACGAGTGCGCTCATCTGAGACAGTTTGCTCTCGAGGTCGCGAATGCGTTCATCGGCCTGGTCGGCAGCGTTGCGTTCGCGCACCAGTTCGTCATGCGTACGCTGATTGTTGGCCTGAGCCGAGCGGGTTTCCTGCAGGATTCCGTCAATAATTTTGTTCAGTTCCAGAACATCTTCAGTGCCACTGATTTGCTCGGCATAGCCGGTGATTTTTTCATGGTAATCGCCGGTTTCTTCGACTGCTGTTCCCAGGCGGCTGACGAAGGTTTTCATGGTGGTCTTGAGGGTTGCGGTCGCTTCTTTGAGGCCGTGTTTGACTATGCCCTGCTTGTATATCACTTCCTTCAAGCGGCGTTCGGCTTCCTGCAAGGCGTGGGGCTGAACCGGACCGGTGATGGTTTTTTGTACCAGATCAAGCTGGCCGCGTAGCCAGGTATCGTCGTCCAGCAATTCGCCGATATTCTCCACCAGCAGCAGCAGGATGCGTTTCAATATTTCCTGCTGATCTGCCGAATGCGAGGAGCGCAATTCAATATCGATCCAGAGGTTTTTCAGCTCGTCTGACACTTTTTTCAGTTCAGAGGCATTATCTGCGCCGCGTATGTCTGCGATCAGGCGCTGCACGTCTGCCCACAGCGCCGGATCGTGGGTAAGTTGCGAGACAACGCCATACTCAAGCGTCTTGGCGAGCAAGTCTTTCAGCAGGACGACGCTTTCTCCCTGCGGGCGATTGCCCCCTTGCATAGTAACGTCGGCCTGTTCGCGCAGGCGGACGGTGATGTCGTTGAGCAGTTTTTTGCATTGCGCCCAGTTGCCCTGCCGGATGGCTTTGTCCAGATCGGCCACCGGGCCGGCAAGATCCGGATACTGGACTGACAAGTCTCCAGCCAGGTCTTCAAGCACCGAAGCTGCCGAAGCGCATGCGACTGTGCCGGAAATTTCATGATAGAGATCGCGGTAATTGTCCGGTGTTGGCGCGATCCGCTCCATGGCAAGCCGACGCAGGGTTTCACGCGCGATTTCGAGTGGATTTGCTGTTTTAAGTCCGTTTGCCAGGTCATTCATGATTTCCCCAATACACACTGAGTGTTTACGATGCCTTGCATGGTATGCAAAGTCGTGGGGGGGCAAACGGCAGAGTAAGCGGCTGTTTTGCCGCTTATTTCATTTTTAACCTGATGTGGGCGGGCAGATAAAAAGTCTTATTCCACCAGCCCGTGCTTAATGGCGTAATGCGTCAGTTCGGCATTATTTTTGAGCTGCATTTTTTCCAGCAGGCGGCTTCGGTACATGCTGACCGTTTTGACTGACAGGGACAGGGAGTTGGCGATGACGGACACGGCTTTGCCGGAAGCGATCATGCACAAAGTTTGATATTCCCGGTTGGAGAGGGTTTCATGGGGCAGTCCGTCGTGCTCGCCGCTGACTTCAGAGGCCAGTTCCTGCGCGACTTCCGGGCTAATGTATTTTTTGCCTGAGGCAACCAGGCGGATGGCATTGACGAGTTCTGCAGGCGCGCTCTGCTTGTTGAGATAACCTGCCGCACCTGATTTCAGTGCGCGCACGGCATATTGCGTTTCGCGGTACATGGAGAGCATGAGCACATTGAGTTTGGGGTGCTCTTTTTTCAGAAGCTGCAAGGTTTCGATGCCGTTCCGGTCCGGCATCAAGATGTCGAGCAACACCACATCCCATGATTCCTGGCGGGCAAGTTGGAGCGCCTCGTTTGACGTGTCGGCCTGGCCTTCCACGGACATGTCGTTCTCATCGGCGAGAATCTGCTTGAGTCCCGCCCGCACAATGGCATGGTCGTCAACGATGAGGATGCACAGGCTTTTAGAAGGTGTCATTTACTTCTTCGAATGCGTCGGGGGGGGGGGG
>JAYVLR010000139.1:0-5733 GCA_043759395.1 Thiobacillaceae bacterium | reverse complement strand
TCGGTTTGTAGAATGCCCGAAGTGCTGGTGCCGAGAAACACGCCGATGCGCTGCGCACCATATTTTGTGATGGCCGCGTGAACTGCCTCGGCGAAGCCGTCCTGCATCAAGCCCAGCATGGCGAGCCGGTTGTTGCGGCAATCGAAGTCGGCCAGATGCGCGGGAAGCTGCACATTATCCACTCCCGCCACCTCGCCGATAAATGTTGCCAAGTCCACCGTATCGAACGCGCACGGCACCAACCCGGCGCGGCGCTGTCGCAGCGCGTCCAGGGACTGGGAGAGACCGCGACCGATGCTGCTGGTGGCGGTGAAATGGGAAAGCCAGAGTGGGTTCAAAGAAAAGTAAGCCTATCGTAGGTAAGCAACAAAATTGAGCTGAAGGTGAAGCGTAAAACCTTCACTGAACGCTGCTTGCGACGCGAAGAAGCAACGGCGGGATTAAGCAGGTTGCAATGGGCTTGGCGGACGAATAAGGCTTGCCGCCGGAATACCCAGACCATTATGAAGTTTCCAAATCATGGCCAGCGTCAACGAGCGTTTCCGGTTCAGAACCTCGTATACGCGATTAAGTCGCCCAATCATGGGGACTAAGTCTTTTGGCGTTAAACCAGATTGCTCCATGCGGAATTTGATCGCTTCAACCGGGTCCGGTAAGTCGATGGGAAAATGCTTGGTCTCATAAGCCTCAACCAAGGTCAGCAACACCTCGAAACGATCACCTTCAGGGGATCCTGGCTCTGGTTCGTTATCGAAAAATGCCGAGACTTCGCGCATGACGGCTTTATAGTCTTCTGCAGTGTGTATAGGGCGAATTTCCATGAGTTATTGCTCCTGTTCTATCGTTTCGGCATTAATTGCATCGTACTGCGCGTGTGTGCCAATGAACTTGATGTAGATGCCCCCAAAGGGAGAGGTGGAGGAAACAGTCAGAATTCACGCAAGCACTTCAAGACCGTGTTTTTCAACAACGTGTAATAGCCTCAGCGCCATGCCACTCGGTCTTTTCTGGCCCGTCTCCCACTTCTGTACAGTGGATTCACTGGTATTCAGGTAGCGCGCAAACACGGGCTGACTGACATGAGCCTGTTCGCGAATACGCTTGATATCCCGGGCATTAAATTCAGGAATGGAATCCAAACACAAGGCATCATATTCACGCATGGTCGTTTTGTTGATAGCGCCTGCGCTGTGCAATCCTTTTGCTGCGCTGTGAATGGCAGCAAAAGCCTCGTTTTTGGGTTTGGCTGTAGCAGATTTAGTCGTCATCGCAAATCTCCAATAATTCCTTTTCTATCAAAAGTCCCGCTATCCGGGCATCGTCCGCACTACTGTAATCCTTTGCCAATTTCTTGAATGCAGCCAGCTCATCCGGCGCTATGTTCTCGCGATCCTTCTTGGCATAGAGATAGGCATATATCCAATACAGACCCGCTTTTGCCAGAATGATTGAACGGTGCATGTTATCGTTCAGGCGCTTTTTATATACACCGCCACCCAGGTCGTCCGCCTGCCCTTGCATGACTTGGTTGATCGCACGGCATAGCGCGTCATCCATAATTTTTGCCTTGCGAGCTTCTTTAGCAAACCATGCGGTTTTGAATACGCGATCCAATCCGGCTGGCTTCAATAAAGCAGGTTTAGACAACTTTTTTGCCATGGAAAATCATAGCACCTGGTGCAACTAATATCAATCGCATGTCAAATTGAGTGGAGTAAGAACTAGTGGACGGGAATCAACCCGGCGCGATGCTGGCGCAGCGCAGCCAGTGTCCGGTCTAGACTGCGACCGATACTGCTGGTGGAGGTGAAATGGGAAAGCCAAAGTGGGTTCAAAGAAAAGCAATCTATCGTAAGTAAAGCGAGTCATTAAAAAAGAGTTTTAGGGTGCGACGGCTCAATGATTGATCTGGCCTGCAAGCTCATCCGCAATCATCTCAGCCTGCTTCAACACCGTTTCAGTAGCGAGCAATTGCATATCGGGCGGGTAGCCAAATTGGCGCAGGGTGCGCTTCACGATCACCTTCAGTTTGGCTTTGACGTTTTCCTTGATCGTCCAGTCTATTGAGGCATTCTCACGCACCCGCTGCGTCAGCACGACCGCCAGTTCGCGTAGCGTATCCTGCTGCATCAACTCGCGCGCACTGTCGTTGTTCGCCACCGCCGTGTAGAACGCATATTCAAAGTCACTCAGCCCCATATGCTTGGCCTCGTCGTCGGAAGCGACAATCTCCTTGCTGATTCTGATTAACTCTTCCATCACCTCCGCTGCGGTGAGAATCTTGTTGTGATATTTCTTGATGGCGTTTTCCAGCATCTCCATCAAGCTTTTGCTCTGGACGAGATTCTTTTTGGCGCGTGCTTTCAACTCGTCATTGAGCAGTTTTTTCAGTACCTCTATGGCCACGTTCTTGTGTACGTGACCTTTCAGCTCAGCCAAGAACTCATCGGATAGGATGGATATATCCGGCTTCTTGATGCCCGCCGCATCAAAGATATCAATCACCTGTTCCGACACCAGCGCCTTGTCAATCACCTGGCGGATGGTGGTTTCTATCTCCTCGTTGCTGCGCCCTTCGCCCGTGCTGTCAAATTTGGCCAGTCGCGCTTTCACCGCCTGAAAAAATCCAACTTCGTCGCGTGCATCCATCGCCTGCTCGTGCGGCACCGCGATGGCAAAAGCCAGAGAAAGTGCGGTCACCTCGTTGATATAGCGCTTCCTGCCATCCTCCAGCCCGAGGATGTGTTCTTCCGCCGCCAGAATCAGCGTCAGCTTTTGTGAGGTTTCCGCCTCGAAATAATTTTCATAGGCAAAGCCGTGATACATCGCGGACACCACTTCCAGCTTCTCCAGCATCAGGCTCACTGCCTGCTCCTGCGCCAGAGCCGGGTCGCCCTTGCCGCCCGCATCGGAATAGAACGACAGCGCCTCCTTAAGGTCAGCGGCAATCCCCAGATAATCCACCACCAGCCCGCCCGGCTTGTCCTTATATACCCGATTCACCCGCGCAATCGCCTGCATCAGATTGTGGCCCTTCATCGGCTTGTCGATGTAGAGCGTGTGCATGCTCGGCGCATCGAAGCCGGTAAGCCACATATCGCGCACGATCACCAGCTTGAGCGGATCGTCATCGTCCTTCATCCGCTCGGCCAATTGCTTGCGCTGCTCTTTGGTGGTGTGGTGTTTCGCCAGCAAGGGTCCATCGCTGCTCGCTGCTGTCATCACCACCTTGATTGTGCCCTTGCTCAAGTCGTCCGAGTGCCACTCAGGCTTGAGCGCGATGATCTCCTTGTACAATTCAGCGGCAATGCGCCGCGACATGCTGACCACCATGCCCTTGCCTGCGAACACCGCCTGCCGCGCCTCGAAGTGCGCCACAATATCTTTCGCAATATTCTTGATACGCTGCTCGCTGCCGATCAGCGCCTCCATCTTGGTCCACTTGGCCTTGGCTTTCTGCGTATCAGTTAAATCCTCCTGATCCAACTCTTCATCCAGCTCGGCAATCAGTTTTTTACCTTCATCACTCAATCCCACCTTCGCCAAGCGGCTCTCATAATAAATCCGCACCGTCGCGCCATCTTCCACCGCCTGGGCGATGTCGTAGATGTCCACATAGTTGCCGAACACCGCCGGAGTGTTCACATCTGTTTTTTCAATCGGTGTGCCGGTGAATCCCAGATAGGTCGCACTCGGCAGCGCATCGCGCAGGTATTTGGCAAAGCCGTACACCACCTTCTTGCCGATCACCTCGCCGCTTGCGTCTTTTTCGTCCACAGTTTTGGCGCTAAAGCCATATTGCGTGCGGTGCGCCTCATCGACAATCACCACGATATTGCGTCGGTCGGACAACTGCTCGTACACATTGCCCTCATCGGGCTGGAATTTTTGAATCGTGGAAAAGATCACGCCACCCGAGGCCACCTTCAGCAATTCCTTCAACTGCCCGCGATCCGCTGCCTGCACCGGCTCCTGCCGCAATAGTTGCTTAGATGCGGCAAAGGTGTCGAACAACTGATCGTCCAGATCGTTGCGGTCGGTAATCACCAGCACGGTCGGATTATCCAAAGCCAGCACTATCTTGCCGGTGTAAAACACCATCGAAAGCGACTTGCCCGAACCCTGTGTATGCCATACCACCCCGGCTTTCTTGTCGCCCTTGGGTTGTTGGGTCACGCTCGTTAAGCCATAACTGGCCGGGCTTTGCTCTACACGCAATGGATTGTTCAAACTTGTTGCGTCCACATGGGCCGCGCCCACATTAGAAGCTCTAAGCGTGGAAGCCACCGCCGCATTCACCGCGTAATACTGGTGATAAGCCGCCAGTTTCTTCACCGTGCTAATGCTGATGACACCGGTTTGCGGGTCTTCCTTCTTGCTCTTTTCAAACACGATAAAGTGACGCAGCAAATCCAGCAGCGTGGTCTTGTTCAACATGCCGAGAATCAACGTCTCCAACCGGCTCACCAAATGCGAAGCCTCCGCCTTGCCGTCAGCGCTTTTCCACATCATGAAACGACTCAAGCCTGCGGAAAGCGAACCCGACTTGGCCTCCAACCCATCGGAAATCACCAACAAGGCATTGGAAGTGAACAGGCTAGGAATGGCCTGTTTGTAAGTTTCAAGCTGCTGATACGCCGCCTTGATGGTGGCGTTTTCATCGATGGCATTTTTCAGTTCGATCACCACCAGCGGAATGCCGTTGACGAACAGCACCAAGTCAGGCCGTTTGTTCTGATGGCTTTCAATCACCGTGAACTGGTTGGCGACAACAAACTCGTTATTCTCCGGTTGATCAAAGTCGATCAACCATGCCAGATCACCGCGCTCGTTGCCGTCTTGCTGGCGGCTCACTTTCACGCCCTCGGTGAGTAGGCGATGGAAAGCTTCATTATTCGCCAGCAAATCGGGCGAACTGATCCGTTGCACTTCCTTTAACGCAGCCTGCAACACCGCAGGCGACAACCTGGGATTGATGCGCTTGAGCGCCTGCTCCAGCCGCCCGCTCAGCAACACCTCATCGTAATGGCTGCGCTCTGGCTGCTCGCCATCGGGCGCAATGTCCGGCGCGTAAATGGTGCTATAGCCCAAGCGCTCGAATAGCTTGATGGCAAATTCCTCGATTGCGGATTCGGTGAGCCTAGTCATGCTTCAGGCGGCCCAAGTTTCTTGGTTCTACCCAATTGTCTGGCGTTTTTGCTAGTGATCACCTTCTTGCCGGTTTTGGCTTCAATATCCTTGCGGGCACTGCCTGCCACTTCGCCACCTTGCCGGGCTATGGTTTTGTTTTCATCAAAGGTTTCGGGGATTTTTTCCTTCGAGATTTCAGCGGTGGTGGCCTCGGCCAGCATATTCAGCACCAGCTCCAGGTTAGTCATGTTATCCCGCAGATTTTCCTTTTTCAGGCTCTTGTGCTGCTTATATTCCTTGGTGCTCATGCCAGTCCAAGCGCGAGTAATTTCATCCGTGAGAATGGCAAACTCCTGCCCCTTTCTCACCCCACGCGCTTCCCATTCATCGGTCAACTCCTTGCGCACCTCGATACTTTTCAGACGCTGGTTGATCCACTCTTTTGAATAACCCTTGGACAGATAGGTTTCCAGCGCCCGGTCGATGGTCAATTCAGGATCTTCGTTTTCTTCCAGCCGCTCATAACCCACCTGCGCCAACCACAGCTTGAAAGGCTCAGCTCTGGGGGAAGGAATGGACTGGATCAGGCGTAGCAAGGTTTCG
>JAYVLR010000138.1:0-2455 GCA_043759395.1 Thiobacillaceae bacterium | reverse complement strand
TGCGCCGAAACCGTCTTCGATCGACTCAATGGCGACCGACACAAAATCACCGATCACGGCTTCGACTTCGCCCTGATCGTTCTTGAATTCTTCAATCGGGATCAGGCTCTCGGATTTGAGGCCTGCGTTCACCGTGACAAAATTGGCATCGATACCGACGATCTCGGCAGTGATGATTTCGCCTTGACGCATTTCCTGGTGAACCAGGGATTCCTCGAACAGGGCGGCAAAACTTTCCATTGATTCTGGGGCAGAACTAGCAGCAGCAGTAGACATTTAAGACCTTCAGTCCGTCGGTGAGGACGGGGTTAGTTGCACAAAGCCGCGCTGCGGGAGCAGACACGGCACTTTTCAATTTGCTTCAATGTGGCGATAGCGGCTGTGATAATAATCCAGCACCGCCTGCACCGCCGCCTCAACCCCGATTCCGGTGGTATCCAGCAACATCGCATCCGGCGCGGCTTTGAGCGGCGCCACAGCACGCCCGCTATCACGCGCATCCCTTGCCTGCATATCCGCAACAAGGGCGGCAAGATTAGCAGGTATCCCCTTCTCGATCAACTGCTTATAACGCCGCCCGGCGCGCGCATCGGCGCTGGCAGTCAGAAAAACTTTGGCTACGGCCTCGGGGAACACCACCGTCCCCATATCGCGCCCGTCCGCGACCAGGCCAGGCGGCCTGGCGTAAGCGCGCTGGCGGTCGAGCAGCGCCGCGCGTACCGCAGGCAGCGCCGCCACCAGCGATGCGCCCTCGCCCACCGCTTCGGCGCGGATCGTGGCGCTAACATCCACACCGGCCAGCCACACCGCGCCATCGTAAAACTCCGCAGGCAAAATTGCCGCCAGTTCGGCCACGCCAAACTCATCATCAAGTGCCACAGCATGATTCATTGCCGACAAAGCCGTCAGCCGATACAGCGCTCCGCTGTCGAGAAAATGAAAGCCGAGCGCAGCGGCCACGCGTTCGGCCACCGTGCCCTTGCCTGACGCAGAGGGGCCGTCAATGGTGATGACCGGAATGTTGATTGGGAACAGCGTCATCGAGCGATCTCCGCAAATATTTTGAAATACGTAGGGAAGGTCTTGTTCACGCACGCAGGATCGTTGATCCGCACCGGCACCCCGCCCAGCGTCACCAACGACAGACACATCGCCATGCGGTGATCATCGTAGGTGTCGATGACGGCATTGGGTATGAGCTTTTCCTGCGGCGTGATGCGGATGAAATCCGCGCCCTCCTCCACCGTCGCGCCGAGCTTGCGCAGCTCGGTCGCCATCGCCGCAATGCGGTCGGTTTCCTTCACCCGCCAGCTGGCGATATTACGCAGCGTCGTCGTGCCGTCGGCAAATAGCGCCGCCACCGCCAGCGTCATCGCCGCATCGGGAATGGGGTTGCAGTCAAGCTCGATGGCCTTCAAGCGTCCGCTCGCTGGCGCGCGCGCCTCAATCCAGTTCGGGCCCATCTCGATCTGCGCACCCATCAAGGCCAGTGCATCGGCAAAGCACACGTCGCCCTGCACACTGTCGCGCCCCACGCCTTCGACCCGCACCGGCCCGCCGCCAATAGCGCCCGCAGCGAGAAAATAGGATGCCGACGACGCATCGCCCTCAACCCAGATTTCGCCGGGACTTTGGTAACGCGCGGATGCGGGCGCGCTGAAGCGCTGCCAGCCGTCTTGCTCGATCTCGATGCCAAAACGGCGCAGCATCGCCAGCGTAATCCCGATATACGGTTTGGAAATTAGCTCGCCGATAACATCAATGGTGGTAGTGCGCTGCCGCAGCGGCAGCGCCATCATCAGGCCGGTGAGAAACTGGCTCGACACATTGCCGCGCACCTGGGTGGCCCCACCCGCCAGCGTCGCCGGATGAATACGTAACGGCGGGAAACCTTCCACACCCAGATAATCAATCCGCGCCCCCAGCAAGCGTAGTGCATCAACCAGATCGCCAATCGGCCGCTCGTGCATCCGCGCCACGCCGCGCAGACCATACTCGCCGCCTGACAAGGCGCACGCGGCGGTCAACGAGCGAAACGCCGTGCCCGCATTACCGAGAAAGAGTTCGGCCTGCTTGACCGGGAACGCACCGCCGACACCGGTGATTTCGTAATCGTCAGAATCGCCGCCACTCGAATCTTGCTGGCGCGCCACGCCCACGCCCAGCGTACGCAAAGCATCGAGCATCACGCGCGTGTCATCGGATTCAAGCAGCGCACGCACAACCGTCGTGCCGCTCGCCAGCGCCGCCAGTAACAGCACACGATTGGAGATGCTTTTGGAGCCGGGCAGCCGCACCGTGCCGCATGCGGCGGTGCTTGCGGGCAAATCGAGAAATTCCATCAAAAATCCTGTGCGTGTATCGCTAATAGTTAAAGTCGGTAAAGCGCCCCGTTCTGCGTAGCGCGCTGGATTCGGAGTCAGGTCTCAATACTGTTCGGTTTGGGCGTGTCCAC
>JAYVLR010000137.1:0-8098 GCA_043759395.1 Thiobacillaceae bacterium | reverse complement strand
CCCACGTGCCTCGGACGCACACCCGTCTATTGGAAAACCCATACCAGCCCTGGCGAATGGCCCTCACCCTACCAACCCGGAACTTGCACAAGTTCCTGCAACACCCCCCAGGGATGGAACAACGGTAGTACTGCCTTCCATCCTATGTTTAGTGGCAGCAACTTCATGGTCGACCAGGATAGCAACCCTCGCACAGCAAAAACCTCACTCACATTGCAGCAAGTGATAGTCATGAACAGCAGCAGCTACTACCCCGGCGTGACTGACCCAGACAACCTCGGATCCCACATTGTTGCCGCCCTGTTGAATGCAAAATCAGGGAAAACGCCCTCCACAATTTTGTCCGAAGGAGATGTCATTGGTATGTGGAACGAATGGGTTAGCAAGGGCTACTTTGAGCCAACAGCCAACGTACATTGGGACTCGGCACAGATTGTGGCCTACCTCAAAACCACCATGCCGCTTTGAGGTTTTTCGCCGTCAAAAATTAATTTGTTGGGCTGATGTAACAGACAAGTAAAATTTAGCTTTACTTCAGCCCGCTCGAAAATACCTAATGGCTCGCTTCCAGATCAAGTGCTTTGAGGACGAGGCCGTCGTATTTGATTCCGCTTCGGGCGACACGCACTATCTGACACCTCTCGCTCACGCGCTTTACATGACCAGCCGCGATCAACCCGGAATGAGTCTCCACGAGATTACGATGACCTTGGCGTTTCTGTTCGAGGTCGAACCCGACTCGCATTTCAGGCAGTTAACCGACCAGGCGATGGCCAGTCTGCAACAGACTGGCCTACTGGAAACGCCATGAAGCTCATCCAACTATCGCCGTCCCGTTTGCGCAAGCACCTGGCTGGACGGGGTGTCTGGCTGCGAACAGGGCCGTTTTCACTCAGAATCCAATCCAGACTTCCACGTGTAACAGAAGGCTTGATCGAACTTTACGGCCAGTTTGAGGTTCGCGACTCGACTCTGGCCTTCGCCGACTTCCACGTCGAAATCAACTCGCCCAGCATGCTGCGCCGATGGTTTCGACCCCAGGTGAATTTCTCGTTTGATGGCGATCTGCCGTTCAAGCCGCTTCCGTTAGATCAGGCCTATCCCATGCTGGAGTGGGGACTGAACTGGAGCATATCGATGCACGCTCACCAGTATTTGATTATTCACGCGGGCGTAGTCGAAAAAAATGGCCTGGCCGCCATCCTGCCCGCGCCGCCGGGTTCAGGCAAAAGCACGCTCACGGCCGGCCTGGTATTGTCTGGCTGGCGCTTGTTATCCGACGAGCTGACTTTAATCGACCGCAAAACAGGCTTGATCCAGCCATTACCGCGACCGGTCAGTCTGAAAAACGAATCCATTCCGTTGATACGCGACTTCAGTCCCGAAGCATTTATCAATCGCGCCTCGCACGACACCGCCAAAGGCACGGTCGCGCATATGCGCCCACCCAAGGAAAGTGTGCGCCGCCAACATGAACCCGCCCGCCCGGGCTGGGTGATTTTTCCCAAATGGTCGGCCGATAGCCCCACCACACTAACGCCTCGATCCAAGGCGCAAACTTTCATGTTCCTTGCGCAAAATGCCTTCAACTATAGCCAACTTGGTGCTGATGGCTTTCGTGTAGGGACACGCCTGATCGACCAGGCTGAATGTTACGATTTTCAATACAGCCAGCTGGATCAAGCCATCGTCGCATTCGACCGGCTTGCCGACGCCGCCGCACAAGCCGCATGAATCCCGCCAGCCGTTCAATCCCCAGCGATCTCGTCTCCCGGGTATTTCGCAACCCCTATTCCATTAACAGTTTTTCTTTAATGGATTGGGATCAACTGGTTCGGCAAGCGCGCCGCGCAGGCTTGCTTGCACGCCTGCGCGGCGTCCTGGAACAGCTCCAGCAACTCGATGTCATCCCCGCAGAAGTACGCTGGCATTTTGATGCCGCCGCCACGCTGGCCGATAAACAGCAAATTGCAGTGCGCTGGGAAATCGGGAAAATTGCCGAAGCCTTGTCTGGCCTGGCTTTCCAGCTGATCGTATTAAAAGGCGGCGCATACGTTGCAGCCGGTTTACCCGCCGCAACGGGGCGCTTGTTTAACGACATCGACATTCTGGTGCCGCGCGAGCTACTGGGTCTGGTTGAAGCCGCGCTCATGCTGGCAGGCTGGCATTCGAGCAGCCTGTCGGATTACGATCACCGCTACTACCGGCGCTGGATGCATGAAATCCCGCCGATGCAGCACATCAAACGCGCGACCGTGATTGATGTGCATCACGCCATCCTGCCGGATACCGCGCGCCACCACCCCGATTCGGCCAAACTGCGCAGCCGCGCCATTCCGGTTGACGACGCGAAAAAAGTGCATGTGCTGGCGCCCGAAGATATGGTGCTGCATTCAGCCACCCATTTGTTTCACGACGGCGAGCTGCCGCACGGCCTGCGCGACCTGACGGACATCGACTTGCTGTTTCGCCACTTCACCACTATTCCAGGATTCTGGCACCGCCTGCAGGCACGCGCTGACGAACTGGATTTGAGTCGTCCCCTGTTTCATGCTTTGCGCTACGTGCAACATTTTCTCCACACGCCCATTCCAGAAGACTTTGCACACGCCATGGCACATGCTTCGCCCGGTCGAACAACCCAGTCGCTGCTGGATGCCGTATTTCTGCGCGCGCTTGCCCCCGATCACATCAGTTGCGCGGACGCATTCACGCCCCTCGCACGCAAGGCGGCATTTATCCGCGCCCACTGGTTGCGTATGCCGCCGCATCTTCTATTTCCGCACTTGTTTCACAAGGCCTTCTTTCAAGCACGTTATGATGAGCAAACCACCTGAATTACAATGCTGTAAAGCTCGAACAAACCCAGCAATCGTCTTAAATACCCAAACACTGAAGGAGAAAAAATGAAACTGACCTCTTCCCTGATCTGCGGCGCGCTACTCGCGGCCAGCCAACCCGCCCAGGCTACTATCGACATCGTGTTTGATTACAGCCGCGACACGGGCTTTTTCACGGGTGTAAACAGCTCGCGTCAGACTTTGCTGAATGATGCCGCCTCGGTCTTTGAAACCCGCTTTGGCGACAAAGCTGTCGGCCATTACCTCGTCGGGAAGCGATCATTTCAACGCGAGCTTCTTTGATCCTTCCAACGGCAGCCCAACTACTATCAATGATTACAGCGTACTTGCTGACAAGATTGTGGTTTTTGTCGGCGCGTACAACTTAGAAAGCAGCACACTCGGGCAAGGCGGACCCGGCGGGTTTAGTGGCAGCGGCTCCAGCGCATTTCTCGATAACGCTTCCAGCCGGGGGAAACCCGGCGCACTCGGCGCGCCCACCAGCCAAACCGATTTCGGCCCCTGGGGCGGTTCCATTTCATTCAACAGCACCTCATCCTGGTATTTCGACAGCAACACCAGCACCACCGAGTCCTTCTCGGGCTTTGATTTTTATTCCGTCGCCCTACACGAACTGGGACATACGCTGGGCTTTAGCACGGCAGACTCCTTCAAGAATCACATATCAAGCGACATCTTTACGGGCACCGCCGTCAGTGCCCTGACTGGCTCCGGCCAAGCCGTGACCGCTGACGGCCACTGGGCGGAAGGTCTGAGTTACCTGGGACAAGAAACAGCGATGGACCCTTCAATTGCCACAGGCCAGCGCAAACTGTTTACCGAACTGGATTTCGCCGCCATGAAAGACCTCGGCTGGGAAGTGTCTCCGGTTCCGGAAGCCGAAACCTGGGGCATGATGCTGGCCGGACTGGGTTTGCTCGGCTGGCGTCTGCGTGCACGTCAATCGGCTTGAGCCCAGATGATGCCCGCGCACCCTTGACGCGCGGGCGTCGTCACGTATAATCCCGACTATTCCAGTCAAGTATTTATCAGGAGTTAGACCATGAGCGCCCTAGACCGAATTCGCGAGCAAGTTACCGGCAACACCGTCGTGCTGTATATGAAAGGCACGCCGCAATTTCCACAGTGTGGATTTTCTTCGAAAGCCGCTCAAGTGCTACAGGCATGCGGCGTAAATGATTTTCTTGCGGTCAATGTGCTGGCTGACCCGGAAATTTTCGAAAACCTGAAGCATTACGCTAACTGGCCAACTTTCCCGCAGCTTTATGTCAAAGGCGAGTTGATTGGCGGCTGTGACATCATGACCGAGATGTATCAGAAGGGTGAAATCCAGCCGTTGCTACAGGAAGCTTTGGCAGCCTGAATCGGGTTTACCCATTTGCATCATCCCCAAAAAAGCCGACTTTATGTCGGCTTTTTTGATGGCCATCAATCTTCAATAGCCGCTTGCGCATCCATGCCTAATTCGTGGATTTTCCGTGTCAGGGTATTCCTGCCCCAGCCCAGCAGATTTGCCGCTTCGATTCGGCGCCCGCCGGTGTGACGCAGCGCGACTTCTATCAGGGTTTTTTCATAAGCCTGCGTGAGTTCAACCAGTATCGCCGCCTCGCCCCGCGCAAGTCGCGCACCCGCCTCCAGCGCAAGGCTTTGCAGCCAGTCGCCACTCGCCTGAACAGGCTCACCCTGCATCAAGTCGCCCGGCAAATCACTCACTTCGACAACCTGCCCCGGCGCCATCACCGTCAGGTAATGGCTGACGTTTTCAAGTTGACGTACGTTTCCACTCCAGGGCAGGCGGGTGAGGGCTTTCATTGCAGCGTCCGACAATGCTTTGGCTTCCATCCCCAATTCACGGGCACTTTTCTGCATGAAATGCCGCGCCAGCAAAGGGATATCTTCGGTACGTTCACGCAAGGCGGGCAAGCGCAAGCGGATGACATTCAAGCGATGAAACAGGTCTTCCCGAAACAGGCCTTCGCGTACGCGCACTTCGAGATCCTGGTGCGTAGCGGCAATCACGCGGACGTTGACCTTGATCGGCGAATGGCCGCCGACGCGATAAAACTGGCCATCTGACAGCACGCGCAGCAAGCGCGTCTGTAACTCGGTAGGCATGTCGCCGATCTCGTCCAGAAACAGCGTGCCGCCATCGGCCTGCTCGAACCGCCCGCGCCGCTGCGCGGCAGCGCCGGTAAATGCGCCGCGCTCGTGGCCGAATAACTCAGACTCCAGCAAGTCTTTTGGAATAGCCGCAGTATTCAACGCGATGAACGGCCCTGACGCACGTGGACTGTGACGATGCAAGGCATGGGCAACCAGTTCCTTGCCGGTGCCGGACTCGCCGTTAATCAGCACGGTGGTATGCGACTGCGCCAGGCGGCCAATCGCACGAAACACTTCCTGCATCGCGGGCGCCTGCCCCAGAATTTCAGGAACAGGCACATCATTGGCTGCGGGCGTGTCGCGGCTGGCACTTTCACTCAGCGCCCGGCGCACCAGTTCTACCGCCTGATCCACGTCAAAAGGCTTGGGCAGATATTCAAATGCGCCGCCCTGAAAGGCCGCCACCGCGCTGTCCAGATCGGAATACGCCGTCATGATAATGACCGGCACCTTGGGCAGACGCTCCTTCAGTTGCTGCAGCAATTCGAGGCCGCTCACTCCCGGCATACGGATGTCTGACAGCACTGCGGCAGGCGTGCTGCGTTCCAGTTCGCGCAAGGCATCGCTCGCGGCGTTGAACGTCATGCACGGAATGTTTTCGCGCAAGAGCGCCTTTTCCAGCACCCAGCGGATAGAGCGATCGTCGTCAATAATCCAGACGCATAGTGATGAGTTCATGTGGGTTTATCTGAAGTTGGGATAGGCAGGAAAAGGGAAAATACCGTACGGCCGGGATAACTGTCGCAGTCGATGGTGCCGTGATTCTGCGCAATCAGCGTTTGCGCAACCGCCAGTCCCAAACCGCTGCCACCTTCGCGGCCAGAGACCAGCGGGTAAAAAATCTGCTCGCGAATATCGTCCGGAACGCCCGGGCCGTTATCGATAATTTCGGCGCGCAGCCCAAGCTGGTGGCGGCGGCTCTCAAGCGTAATCTGGCGTGCCACACGGGTTCGAAAAATAATATTGCCCTGATTATGCATGGCCTGCACCGCGTTGCGTGCCATGTTCAATACAGCCTGGATAAGCTGCTCGCTGTCTGCAAACACCTCGGGCAAGCTGGTGTCGTAATCACGCTGTAAGTTCATGCCACTCGGCGTTTCTGCCAGAATGAGACTGCGCACCCGCTCAAGCACTTCGTGAATGTTTACCCTGCCAAAACGCGGCATGCGGTGGGGCATCAGTAATCGCTCCATCAAGGATTGCAAGCGATCCGATTCCTTGATGATGACCTGCGTGTATTCGCGCAGGGATTCACGCGGCAGTTCATGTTCCAGAAGCTGCGCTGCGCCGCGAATCCCGCCCAGCGGGTTTTTAACTTCATGCGCCAGATTGCGCAAAAGCTCACGGTTCGCTTCCTGCTGTAAACGGGTTTGTTCCAGCCGAGTAATCCGCAAATGCGGATCGACAGGGCGCAACTCCATGAGCATCCCATCGTGCGGGGATTCCAGCGGCGTTATGGTACTGCCCAGGCGCAGCGGGGGATGCGTGGTCACAAACACATCCAGCTCGTATTCGATAACGGTCTCGCGCTCAAGCTCGGCGGTTTGAATCGCCGTCAGGAGTTCCAGACTGCGTTCAAAGACCTGTTTGATTTTTTCGCCAACCAACAACGCGCCTGACACGCCCAGCAGCGTCTCTGCCGAGGGATTGATATAGGTAATCACGCCTCCGCTGTCAAATACAACGATGCCGGTGGCAAGCTGATCGAGCCCCGCAAACTGGGCGGGAGGGGAAGGCATGGAACACATATAACGTTGAACCTAGCACCGATTGTGCCAGTTGGTGTTGCCCGTTGGTAAAACGGCTATTTTAGATTATTGATTTCGCGCTGGATCGCGGAAACATTCTGGTCATGCTGTGCGATGGTATCGCGCAATTTTTTTACGCGATTCAGATAGGTGCTGTCGCTTGCGCGTTCGCCCGGCTGTAAACGTTCGCCCAAAGCCATCTGGCGACGCGCCTCATCCGCATTTTTTCGCTCAGTGGAGACTTCGTCCTGCAATACCTGGCGGCGAATATCGTCACGCTTTCTTTGGGTGGCGGTATCAATCCGGGGGAAATTTGTCGGGCTGGGATTATAAAACGCACGTTTTTGGGGCTTATCACTACCGCCAGACGACAGGCCGACAGGCCCGCCCGGCATATCAAGCCGTTTCGCGCCGCGCTTGTAGACATCGGTAAAAGTGACCTGTCCGTTCTCATCTACATACTTGTAGATTTCAGCTTGAGCCAGGACTGGCAAGATCATCAAGGAAAGGGTCAAGAGATGAATACGCATGGTGAGGGAGTGTAGCTGACGGACTGTTTACGGCCAAATGCGGGCAAGGCTTAAATTGCGGACAAAAAAAGAGGCAGCCTGCGCCGCCTCTTTTACTGTTTCGCCTGAATTATTTCACTGCGATTTACAGCGAGTAATACATCGCGAATTCAACCGGATGGGTCGTCATACGATATTTGGTGACCTCCTCCATCTTCAACTTGATGTAGGCGTCGATCATGTCGTTGGTGAAAACACCACCCCGGGTCAGGAACTCGCGATCCTTGTCCAGCTCGTCCAACGCCATTTCCAGGCTGTGACAAACCTTCGGAATCTTCGCGTCCTCTTCTGGCGGCAGATCATACAGATCCTTGTCCGCCGGATCGCCGGGGTGAATCTTGTTCTGAATACCGTCCAGGCCCGCCATCATCAGTGCAGTGAAGCACAGATACGGGTTGGCGGTGGGGTCGGGAAAGCGGGTTTCGATGCGACGCGCCTTTTCGCTGGCGGCAATCGGAATGCGGATCGATGCCGAACGGTTACGCGCCGAGTAGGCCAGCATCACCGGTGCTTCAAAGCCCGGCACCAGACGCTTGTACGAGTTGGTCGACGGGTTGGTGATCGCGTTCAACGCCTTGGCATGCTTGATCACACCGCCGATGTAATACAGGCACATCTCGGACAGTCCTGCGTAACCATTGCCCGCGAACAGGTTCTTGCCGTCTTTCCACAGCGACATATGGACGTGCATGCCAGAACCGTTGTCGCCAACGATGGGCTTGGGCATGAACGTCGCCGTTTTGCCGTAGGCGTGGGC
>JAYVLR010000136.1:0-8983 GCA_043759395.1 Thiobacillaceae bacterium | reverse complement strand
GCCTGGTATGCGAACTGGATTTGAAAGAACGGGTGGTTTTTACTGGCCGCGTACCCCATGCCGAAGTCAATCAGTATTACGACCTGATTGATATTCTGGTGTACGCCCGCCACCCGATGAGGCTAACGGAGCTAGTCACGCCGTTAAAGCCGCTTGAGGCCATGGCGCAAGGCCGCTTATTGGTTGCCTCAGACGTGGGTGGTCACCGTGAGCTTATTCAGGACGGCCAAACTGGCGTGTTATTTCGCGCTGGAAACGCGGCCGACCTGGCAAGCAAAGTCGTTGCCTTGATGAAGCACGATCAAAGCTGGGAAGGGATGCAAAAAAACGCCCGGAAATTCGTCGAGACGGAACGCACCTGGGCGGCAAGTGTTGTTCGTTATCGCAGCGTTTATGGCGGCTTGCTTCTGCCGGGAATGGCGGCCGCGCGTGGCTGAGCCGCAGGCCGCGTCAGCGCGCATCGACCTGGTCGTGTTCAGCGCCTTGTTCCCCAGCAGCGCGCGACCCGGCGCCGGACTGTTTATCCGCGAGCGCATGTTTCGGGTGGCCGCGCACCGGCCACTCGTCGTTGTCTCGCCGCAGCCATGGTTTCCCGGGCAGGCGTTAATCCGCCGCTTCCGTCCTGGCTACCGGCCGCAGGCGTCCGCGTTCGAAATCCAGCAAGGCATTCACGTGTATCACCCACGTTTTCTGTCAATTCCCGGTTTGCTGCGCGGTCTGGACGGATGGTCGATGGCGCTGTCGAGTTTTTTTTTGCTGCGCCGCCTCAAGCACGACGGCGCGCGGCTGATTGATGCGCACTTCGCCTATCCCGACGGCGAAGCTGCGAGCCGACTCGGCCGCTGGCTCGGCTTGCCGGTGACGATCACGCTGCGCGGTACCGAAGTGCCGCACAGTCAAAAACCTGCCTTGCGTCCGCGCCTGTCGCGCGCGCTTCAGGCTGCGATCCGGGTATTCGCCGTCTCGGATTCGCTGCGTCGGCTGGCGATTGAACTCGGCACCGCCGCCGAAAAAATCGAAGTCGTCGGCAATGGTGTCGACACGACGTGTTTTCATCCTGTTGACCGTGTCGCTGCGCGGCAGAAATATGGGCTGCAGGTAAACGCCCGAGTGCTGGTTTCGGTCGGTGCGCTGGTCGAACGCAAGGGCATGCACCGCGTCGTCGATTGCTTGCCGACGCTGATCGAACGTCACCCCGGCTTGCATTATCTGATCGTCGGCGGTGCCAGTCCCGAGGGCGACAATCGTGCCGAACTCGACGCCCAGGTGGCGCGGCTGGGGCTGGCCGAACGCGTACATTTTGCCGGCGTCTTGCCGCCCGACGAACTGAAATGGGCACTGTCTGCGTCCGACGTCTTCGTGCTCTCCACCCGCAACGAAGGCTGGGCCAATGTATTTCTCGAAGCTATGGCGTGCGGCCTGCCGGTCGTCAGCACCGACGTGGGCGGCAATGCCGAAGTGGTGAGCCGCGCCGAACTGGGCACCATCGTGCCGTTCGGCGACGGTGTCGCCTTGCGGCAGGCGCTAGACCAAGCGCTGAGCAAGGATTGGGATCGCGCGGCGATCCTCGACTATGCCCGGGCCAACCAATGGGACGCGCGCGTGGCGCAGCTGCTGCGCGCTTATGATCGCCTTCTGCATCGCCCAACGGCGCAATCGGAGCTCGCGGTCAAATGAGCGTTCCGTCGTGGTTTGCGCGCAGCGTTTACCGGGCACAGGAAGCGGCGATGCATCGCCCGACGTTTGCGATGCTGGCCGAAATCGAGCGTACGCAATGGCTGTCGCGCGATGGCGTCGAAGCCTGTCAGGCGCGGTGTCTGAACCAGTTGCTGGCCAGCGCGCTGCGGCACAGCCCCTGGCACGCGGCACGGCTGCGCGAAGCCGGGCTGGATGCATTCGTCCAAGCCGGGGCTGCGACGCTGGCCGATCTGGCCCGCCTGCCGACGATGAACAAGTGCGATGCCCGCGACAACGTCGAACAACTGGCGTGGCGCGGGGTGCCGGGCGGCGTATTCCCGTACACTACTGGCGGTTCCAGTGGCGAGCCGCTGATCTTTTATTTTGGCCGTACGCGCCAAGCCTCGGACGCGGCGGGACGCATGCGCGCGCGGCGTTGGTGGGGGGTTGAGCCGGGCGAACGCGAGGCCTATCTGTGGGGCGCGCCGGTGGAGCTGAACAAGACCGACCGCATCAAGAGCCTGCGCGACCGTCTGGTCAACCAGCTGGTGTTGAACGCCTTTGCCATGTCGCCAGAACGCATGGATGATTACCTGCTTGCACTGCAAGCTTGGCAACCCAAATGTCTGTATGGCTACGCATCGAGCGTGGCTTTGCTGGCCGCGCATGCCGAGGCGCGGCAACGCAAGCTGCATTTACCCAAGCTGCGCGTGGTGTGCACGACCGGCGAGCCGTTGTACCCGCACCAGCGCGAACTCATCGCACGGGTCTTCGGCGCGCCGGTGGCGAACGAATTTGGCAGCCGCGACATCGGTTTCACCGCGCACGAGGCGCCGGGCGGGCAGATGCTCCTGATGAGCGAAAGCCATATCGTCGAGGTGCTGGATGAGGCCGGGCAGCCGGTGACGCCGGGCGAGGCGGGCGAGGCCGTGATCACCGGCCTGACTTCAGAGGCCCAGCCTTTTATCCGTTATCGAACCGGCGATGTGCTGCGGCTTTCCAGTGAACCGGCCGTCGGGGGACAGGGCCTGCATGTCATTGCCGAAGTGACGGGACGACAGACCGATTTCGTTGTCGCCGCCGATGGCCGGGTGATGCATGCCCTGGCGGTGATTTATGTGTTGCGCGCCGTGCCGGGCATTGCCCAGTTCAAGTGCATCCAGCATGCGCTTGACCGCATGGAAGTGCAGATCGTGCCGGACTCCCACTGGAACGAGGCCACCCGCAATGCCGTGGTGGCCGGATTGCACGCCCGTTTGGGGGAGACGCTCAAGGTGGAATTGCGCATGTTTGACGCTATCCCGCCCGAAGCCTCTGGCAAGCATCGCTATGTGGTGAGCCATGTGCCGCTTGCCGAAACCCTGAAGCAGGCCGTGGCGTGAATTGCAATTGAACTGAACCGGATTATGAAACCTTCGTCACCGATACAACTGCTCCTGCGCTACAAACCCTGGCAAGGGTGCCATCTGCGCCTGCTGATGCAGGATATGGCCGGGATCGCCCGCCAACCCGAGCAGGATCACCGTACCCACCTGCGCGGTGCTATCGACTGGCTGTGCCGTGCGCAGGATGTGCGCAAGCACAAACCCGACGCGGGCGGGGTCGCTGCGGGCTGGAGCTTCGAGGACGGCTGGCTGCCCAGCTATCCCGAGACGACCGGCTACATCATCGAGACTTTCATTGCCGCCGCGCAACACCTCGACCGCCCGGAACTGATCGGGCGCGCGCAGAAAATGATCGATTGGGAGCTCTCGCTGCAAACCGCCGACGGCGCATTCCCGGGTCATTTCGGCGAGGCCGACAGCCACCCGGTGATCTTCAACCAAGGCCAGATCATGCATGGCCTGGTGGCAGGTTATGCGTCGCTCAATCGCCAGGACTGCCTGGAAGCCGGGGTACGCGCCGGCCACTGGTTGGTGGCGCAGCAGGATGAGGACGGCTGTTATCGCAAATACGAGCACAACGGCGTGCCGCATGTCTATAACACCCGTGCCGGCTGGGCGCTGGCGGCCATGGGCGTGGCGGCGAACGAGGCCGGTTTTCTGGCGGCGGCGCGGCGCAACCTCGACTGGGCGCTCACCCAGCAGACCTCCAGCGGCTGGTTCGCCACCAATGCCTTCGTGCCGGGCAAACACCCCTTTACTCACACCATTGCCTACGCCATCCGGGGCTTGATCGAAGTGGCGGTGCTGCTCGGCGAAGAGCGCTATCTCCTGGCCGCCGAAAAGGCGGCCCGTGGACTGATGGCCAAACAGCGCAGCGATGGCTGGCTCGCCGGAACCTATGCCGACGGCTGGATGCCGACGGCCAGCTACGCCTGCGTCACCGGCATCGCGCAAATGGCCTTGTGCTGGTTGCGGCTGGCACAGATCAGCGGAGATCAAAATTATCGCGATGCCGCCGGGCGGGCGATTGCCTACGTCAAGCGTACCCAGCGGCTGGAAGACAACGATTACACCGTGCGCGGTGCCATTCCAGGATCGGCACCGATATGGGGCGCGTATTCACGCTTCGAGTTTCCCAACTGGGCGGCCAAATTCTTCGCCGATGCCTTGATCATGGACATGGCCAATGCGGTCGTGCCCCCGGTTCCCGCCGCCGCCCTGGGGCTCTCGCGATGAGCCGGGTGAAGCTGATGATTCTGTGCGGACGCAGCGCGCGCCACCTGCACGTCGCCAACACCCTGTGTCGCGCGGGCGAAGCGCTGGCCATCGTGCAGGAAGCCGGCGGCGAGTGGAACCTGAAGAAAACCCTGAAAAAGCTGCGCCCGGATAATTTGTTCCGCAAAGCCTGGCGCTGGCTGCGCGACCGCCGCCGCTACACCGGCAATCCCGAGGCCAGGTTCTTTTTCCCCGATAGCGAGCCCCGGCTCGACCATCCCGAACTCGTGCGTAAAGTCCCGCACATCAATCACCCCGACGTGGTGAGGCTGGCGCGTGAACTCAAGCCCGATCTGATTTGCGTGTTTGGCACCTCGCTGATTCGCGGCGAGCTGTTGAAGGAAGGTCGCCTCGGTATTGTCAACCTCCATGGCGGGCTGTCGCCGGAGTATCGTGGTGCCGACTGCACCTTCTGGGCACTCTATAACAGCGAACCGGAAAAAGTGGGCTGCACCCTGCATTACATTGATACGGGAATCGACACTGGCCGCCTGATCGCGCATATCAGCCCCGAGGTGCGCGCAGGGGATAGCGAGCTGGAGTTGTTCTGGCGCGCGGTGCAGGATAGTGCCGAGGTCTATGCCGAGGCCGTTGCAAGGCTGGCCGAGGGCGAGTCGCTCGGTATGGCCCAGCCAGGCAAGGGTCGCCTGTATCAGGTCAAAGACCGCAGCCTGCGCCACGAGCGGGCGCTGGCTAAGCGGTTGGCTGCCGACATGCTGGCGGGCATGGCTTTACCGGGTAGAGTCCGCTGGTTTACGAGTGAATCAGGGGCGGAGCGAAAAGCATGAGAGACATACTGGTCACCGCGATGGTGTTCGGCGTATTACCCTTCATTTTCAAGCGCCCCTGGGTCGGCATCCTGCTGTGGTGCTGGCTGGGTTATATGAATCCGCATCGGCAGGCTTGGGGCTTCGCCTACAATATGCCGTTCGCTTCCATCTGCGCCATCGTCACCATCACAGCTTTCCTGTTCTCGAAAGAGAAAAAGGAAATGGTCTGGACGCGCGAGACGGTATTGCTGCTGATATTCATCGGGTGGATGTTCATCACCACCTTTTTTTCATTCTATCCTGAGCTGGCCTGGCTGCAGTGGAACAAGGTCTGGAAGATTCAGCTCATGGTGTTTCTCACCGCCATGATCATCAAGGAACGCCAGCACCTGCACTGGGTGATCTGGGTTATTGCCTTGTCATTGGGCTATTACGGGGTCAAGGGCGGTATATTCACCATCATCCATGGTGGGTCGTTTCGCGTTCAGGGACCGACCGGAACTTTTTTTGAGGGCAACAACGAAATGGCGTTGGTGCTGGCGATGCTCGTGCCGTTGATCCGTTATTTGCATTTGCAAGAAAAGAAGCAATGGGTTCGCTTTGGGTTGGCGTCAGCGATGGTGCTGTCCGGGATTGCTGCCATCGGCAGCCAGTCGCGTGGCGGTTTGCTGGCGATGGCGGCCATGAGCCTGTTCCTGTGGCTCAAGAGCCGCCAAAAATTCGTTACCGGCTTTTACATGGTGATCACAGTCGCAATCATTGCATCGGTCATGCCGCAGCAATGGTATGACCGTATGAATACGATCAAAACCTATCAGGAAGACGAGTCGGCGCAAGGCCGAATCAATGCCTGGTACACCGCATTCAACGTGGCGAAGGATCGGGTGACCGGTGGCGGGTACGAAATGTTCGAGCCGCCCACATTTCGACAATATGCTCCAGAGCCCTGGAATGTTCATGATGTGCATAGTATTTACTTCGAGGTCATGGGTGAGCAAGGCTTCATTGGGCTCGGAATTTTCCTGTTGCTTGCGCTGTTTGCCTGGCTGCGTGCCAACCAGGTTATCCGCGCGTGCAAGAATGATCCCGAGCGAAAATGGGCGGCCGATTTGGCCGCGATGATCCAGGTCAGCCTGGTCGGATATGGGGCGGGGGGCGTATTCCTGGGGCTGGCCTATTTCGACCTGACGTATCACTTGATGGTTATTCTGATCATGGCAGCGAAGTTCTCGGGGGTGTTGGATAAAAAACTAGTGTTATCCCAGAGCATTGGGCTGCCTTCCAGTCACCCACGTGTAGCGAATAATTGACATGCAGACCGGATTTGAAACCATCGGCAATGCCATCCTCACTCTGTATGACAACGGGCGTCCTGTCCTTGTCACCGATCCTTGGTTTACCCCGCAGGCTTATTTCGGTAGTTGGGGCCAGTCGCACGAGATACCCGCGCCGCAACTGAAGGGCATCCTTGGGGCAGAATATATCTGGCTGTCGCATGGACACCCTGACCATTTGAATGCCGAGTCCATGCCTCAGTTGGCAGGCAGGAAGATTTTGCTGCCAGACCATGTCGGCAAGCGTATCCATGATGATCTGGAAAGTCAGGGGTACGAAGTGCATGTCATGCAGGACAGGCAGTGGTATCCCTTGTCTGAGCACATCCGGGTTTACTGTATTTCTGATTTGAATCAGGACGCCGTATTGCTGGCCGACATCAATGGCAGGCTGGTTTTCAATCGTACCGATGCTTCCGACCACGGCTGGGAAAACCACGTACGCAGCATCATCAAGCGCTATCCCGTTTCGTTCATGATGGGATTGTCCAGCCGCTACGGCGACGCTGACATGATCAATTTCTTTCATGAAGATGGCAGCCGAATCCCCCCCGCTGAGGTCACACCTGCCATCGGCAAGCGCAATGCCAACCGTACCGAAACAGTCGGCGCCAAATACTTCATCCCGTTCAGCTCGATGCACACCTACCAGCGCGAGGATTCAGACTGGGCCAATATCTATCACACCTCGCTCGACGATTACCGCAACGGTTTCGAATCAGACAAGTGCCGGATGTTGCCAGCCTACGTGCGTTACGATTGCATGGACGACAGTTGGGAGGAGATACGGCCGCGTGAATTGCCGGTGGCAATCCTGCCTGCCACGGATTTTGGCGATGACTGGAACGACAAGCTCGATGCCGGGGAGCATGAACTCGCCAGCCGCTATTTCATGGCGATCGAACACCTTTCTACGCATCTGGATTACGTTAATCTTCGAGTGGGCGGGCAGGATCACGTCATCAGGATCAGCGACCGGAAACATAACCGCGGTGTTACCTTCGAGGCCCCGCGCAACTCGCTGATGACCGCGATCCGCTACGAAGTCTTCGACGATATGCTGATTGCCAATTTCATGAAGACAACGCTACACGGCGACTGGGGCACATCAAGGCTGTATCCCGATTTCACGCCATATGTCGCCAAGTACGCCGACAACGGCCTTGTTCGCTCACGCGATGAGCTTGATGCCTATTTCAAGGCCTATCGCAATCGCGCCGTGCTGGACTACCTGAAGTGGACGTTCGAAAAGCGTGCCGAAGGGATTTACCGCAAGTACATTTCGGACGAAAGCCTGCTGCACAAAGCGGCTAAGAGTGTGTACTGGAACTACAAGAAAAAGATACGCTGATCAACGCCGGGACGGTGGGTGAGCAGGTCAGCGCTCGTTCGCCTGCAGCCACTGCTCCAGCATCATCACCACCCAAATCATTATCCCGTAATAGCTGGCATGCGAGCCGCGCTGCATGGCCAGCATGTGGTCCAGATACGTCGGCTGGATCAAGCCGCGCTGTTTGAAGTCCGACAGGCTGTCGCCGACGAGGTCGCCGAGCGGGGCGTATTGCGTGCTCCACACGCCGAACGGCAGGCCGAAACCGTGCTTGGTCTTGTTGATGATTTTTTCCGGCAGCAGATCGTCCAGCGCTTCCTTGAAGAACCAGCGCAGCTTTTGACCGCGCACCTTGTAATCCACCGGCAGATGATTGGCGAATTCCACCATGCGGTCGTCCAGCAGCGGGTAGTGCACTTCGATGCCCGCCGCCTCGGTCATGGTGCCCACCTTGCGCAGGTCGTTGTCGGCCAGGGTGAACTTCATGTCCAGGTGCATCATGCGGTTGATGTAATGGTCCGATGTGGTGCGCTCATACACTTCGGTGAGCGCGGCATCGGCTATCGAGGGATCGACGGTATGGATGAAATCCGCAGCAAAAATCTGGTCGAGCGGGGTGCGATGCAGGAAATTGTAGCTTTCCAGCCGTAGCGGCAGGCCGACCTTGGCCTGGGCGACGTAGCTTTTCAGCTTGGATAGCGGGAACCGGTCCGACAGTCCCGGCAGCTGCGCAAGCGGCTCGATCAGCCCGTGCCGCATCAAGGCGGGCAAATGGGCGTAAATTTCGAACAGGCGTTGCTTGGCATAGCGCGCATTGCCGCCGAAGATTTCGTCGCCGCCGTCGCCAGCGAACATGTTCTCAAATCCCGCCTCGCGCGCGGCCTTGGCGCAGAAATAGGTCGGCACCGACGAATCGTTGCCGAACGGTTCGTCGTATTCGCGCGCGATGACGGGAATCGCAGTCACGATGTCGGCGGGCTTCAGGTAATACTCATGGCGGCGGCTGCCGTAGCGTTCGGCAGCACAGCGTGCGTATTCCATTTCGTCGAATCCGTCGGCATCAAAGCCGATGGAAAAAGTGTCGACCGGGGCACCGCGCGCAGCGGTCAGTGCGCCCACAATAGTTGAACTATCGGTGCCGCCGGACAAAAATGCGGCAGTGCCGGGCGCATCGGCATCGCGCACAGCCTGATCCAGCACACTGCGGAAATG
>JAYVLR010000135.1:0-4066 GCA_043759395.1 Thiobacillaceae bacterium | reverse complement strand
GCCATAACTGCCGGTTGCACCCGCTTCGAGCCATTTCAGAATGCTCATCTGGTCGCCGTCAAACAGCACGCCGCCGGTGGAGGTCAGGTGGTCGGCCATTGCGCCGGGCAGGTAGGTGTTGTTTTCAATTTTTGGCACATGCGTGAGGCCGGTGAAATAAAACATCACATCGCGTTTGTTTTCGATCTGGTTCGCTTTCACGATTTCGCTGGGCAACACCTTGTTCAGCAGCGTTTGCGCTTGCGCGTACCCGGCTGCGCGAACATTGCGCTGTGCGTCGCTGGTGCTGACGAGATACGCTGTGCCCTTTGGATTTTTGTTATCCGACTCGACGCCACGGTCGATCAGTTTTTTGGCTTGATCGACGGTGCTGGCTGCCAGGCTCATGCTGGGGCGGATTTTATAGGTGTCGTAGGGCAGGGAGGTGCTGCTGTTGAAGTACGGACTGGGTTTGATCGGCTGGCATCCGCTTGCGCAATACGCAGGGTCGAAGCCAAACGCAAACGCGGCGGTGATGGACATGCAATCGACCCGATACGGCTGCGCCCAGGTGAGCGCATAGGCCTGAATTTTTTTGCCCGTTGCGCGATCAACGCGGCGCTTTATTTTTGCAAACTCGGCAGATGGCAGCGTGGCGCGGCTGGGCGCAAAGCGCACATGGATCATGTTTGCGTCCGGGATGTCGCGTTTTTCTTTGTAGTACGCGGCGATGGCGACGCTGTCGGGGTCGTCATCGTTGACGATCACGCCGAGCTGGTCTGCGACGAGTCCGGGTTTGGAGAACGACACCACGACGGCTTCGGCCAATTGCGCCAGCGCAGGGGTTGAGCCGAGCGTCAGCCATGACAACAGCATAAAACCCAAGGGGCGGGCGGTGCGTTTCATCAATGTCTTTCGTTTTAACATGTGGTTAAGGGTTGAGCGCTCGTATACATTCCTGGATCAGTGCCGGGCCTTGATAAACCAGCCCTGAATACAACTGCACCAGTTGCGCACCGGCAGCGATTTTCTCTGCCGCATCCGCACCTGAGTTGATCCCGCCGACGCCAATGATCGGCACTTCGCCCTTCAGGTGATGCGCTAGCGATTGGATGACACGGGTTGATGCCGCGCGCACCGGCAGACCCGACAGGCCGCCCGCCTCGTTTGCGTGCGGCAGACCTTGCACCGCGTCACGTGCCAGCGTGGTGTTGGTTGCGATCACGGCATCCATTCGATGCACCATCAGCAAGGCAGCAATCGCTGCGATCTGCGCTTCATCCAAGTCCGGTGCGATTTTCAGCGCGATGGGAATGTATTTTCCGTGCTGCTCGGCAAGTGCCGCCTGGCGCAGTTTGATTGCCGACAGCAGCGCATCGAGTGCGTCGTCTTTTTGCAGTTCGCGCAGATTGTGCGTGTTGGGCGAGGAAATATTCACCGTCACATAGCTCGCGTGTGCGTACACTTTGTCAAGGCACGCCAGATAATCATCGACCGCGCGTTCGTTCGGGGTGTCTTTGTTTTTCCCGATGTTAATGCCGAGCACGCCGCGAAACCCGGCAGCCGCAACCTTGCGCACCAGGTGATCCACGCCCAGATTATTGAAGCCCATACGGTTGATGATGGCCGCAGCCTGGGGCAAGCGAAACAGGCGCGGTTTGGGGTTGCCCGGTTGCGGGCGCGGCGTGACGGTGCCGATTTCGATGAAACCAAAGCCCAGCGCTGCCAGCGCGCTGATATGCGCGCCGTTCTTGTCGAGGCCGGCGGCCAGGCCGACGGCATTGGGAAAGTCCAGCCCCATCATGCGTACTGGCTTGCTTGCGGCAGGAGGGAGAAGCTTGAGCAGCCCCAGTCGGTGCGCGACATCCAGGCTCGCTAGTGTCAGCCCATGCGCGATTTCCGGATCGAGCATGAAAACCAGTGGCCTGAGTCGTGAGTAAATCCCCGGCACGGTCAGAATTTTCCGAACAGCCCGCGACCGCGAAAATACTGCACCCCAAGCCAGCCGCCAAACAGCCCGCCGAGATGCGCAAAGTGAGCCACGCCAGCTGAAGTATTGGTCACGCCGAGGAGCAGTTCAATGGCACCATATCCCAGCACAAAGGTGCGTGCGGGGATGGGGAACATCGGCAAAAAAACCAGTGTAATTGCACGCGTGGGGAAATACAGGGCAAAGGCCAGCAGCAGCCCGAATACGCCACCCGACGCGCCAATCACCGCGCCGCTCGCGTGCATCAGATAGCCTGATACCGCAATCTGCGTCATCGCGGCAACCACCACGCTCAACAGGTAGGTCAGCAGGTAGCGTAGCTCGCCCCAGCGCCGTTCCAGCGGCGCACCAAACATCCACACCGCCAGCATGTTGAAGCCGATATGCAAGGGCGAGCCATGCAAAAAGCTGTAGGTAATCAGTTGCCAGGAATGAAATGTCCCGTCGGAACCGGGTGGCCATAAGCCAAAGACGCGCACGATCTCCGAACCCGTGGCCAGGCTTAGTAAATAAACCAGCACATTGAGGACAATCAGCGCAAGGGTGATGGGCGGCATAAGGGTATCGGGAAAGTTGGCATGATTCTAAATGATTCGAGTTAGGCGCTTCCTCGCGTCTGGGGTTTATCAGATCAATTCGAGGCCGGCTGCCCCGGCTGCAGCCGTGAGGCGGTCATCGTAAGAGGCGAAAAGCAGCGGTATCGAAGTACTTTCCTTCAGCCACAACGCCGAGGCCAGGTGGATGCTGTCAAACCCGCGCAGACCATAGATTTCAGCCACATCCCCCGCCTGCCGGCTCAGTCCTGGGTTGAGTTCGACCAAGGCATAATGCAGCCAGTCCTGATTCAGCCGGGCAAGCCGGGCGCGGTGGCGGGCAGCGGTAACAGTGCCTTCGCGCAGGCGGCGCGCAAATGCGGCGCGCGCTTCAGCATAGGCAGCCACCGATGTCGCTGCGGTTTCGGCAGCATCCAGATGGCGTTTGACCAAAGCCGACCCTGACTCACGCACATAGAGTTTCACCAGCGCTGAGGTGTCCAGATACAGGATCAACGCCGATCCTCAACCACCGCCTCCGCCAGCGTCTTGCCCAGCGGCAGACGTTCGCCCGCCATGCCCAGCGGCTTGCCGCCGCCCCAGCGCAGTCCGGCCAGACTATGCAGTTCGGCAATATCAGGCTGGGCTTGCGGTGGCATCAGACGCGCTACTTCACGGTTATGCACCCGCACCTTCACCGTTTCGCCTTGTTCGGCTCGGCGCACATATTGGCTCAGGTGCGCCTTGAGTTCACGAATATTGGTGTCCATATGAGTCCACAAATTTATGAATGTAGACCCAATTATAAGGCGACTTCGATAATAGGCAAATCAGCTTCGCGCAGGTCGTGCGGAGGCGCGTCATTGCCCGCAGTGAGAATTTGTCGGGATTTTTTAAATGCGGCTCTTGTTACGTGTACCTTGACCCAATTATTTCTTTGCTGTTCTACGCAACCTGGCCAACAGCCGCCGCGCCAGTTCGCCAAAGATTTCGGTCTGTGTCGGATGCGGGAAGATGGCGCGGGCGACCTGTTTCAGACTCATGCTACCGGACACCATCATCACGCCTGCGCCAATCAGCGTGTCGCAATGGTCGGCGAGGAAATGCACGCCGATGATCTTGCCGCTGGCTTTGTCGGCGACGAGTTTGATCATGCCGTCGGTTTCGCCGGTAATCATGGCTTTGGCATCGATGCTCATTGGCATTTTGGCCTCGGTGGCATCGATGCCACGAGCCTTGGCTTGTGCGACAGACAGGCCGACAAAGCCGGCTTGCGGACGCGAAAAAGTGATGCCGCAGTCGAGATCCTGGTTGTATTCGGCGGCCTCACCCAGCAGGTTTTCAGCAGCGACGCGGCCTTGTGTTGCGGCGGTGTGCGCCAGCATGTAGCCGCCGATGACATCGCCCACGGCATAGATGTGCGGCTGCGAAGTCTGGCCGCGTGTATTGACCTTGATGGCGGCACCGTCGAGTTCCACGCCGATCTTGTCGAGGTTGAGCTTGCTGGTGTCGGGGCGCTTGCCGGTGGCCATCAGCACGATGTCGCAATCGAAAGTGGATTCGA
>JAYVLR010000134.1:0-8367 GCA_043759395.1 Thiobacillaceae bacterium | reverse complement strand
GCCGCGCGAGGCCGAGGCTGAACTGGCTCAGCTCGGCTTGTACGATCTGCCGGAGATTCAGGAAAGCTTTGTGCGGGTCGAGGCGGAACCTATCCGCGAGGCCGCGCTGATTCTGGAAAACATCGTCTGCGCGGCGTGCATCTGGCTGAACGAGCGCCACATCGCACAACTGCCTGGCGTACTGTCGGTGGAAATCAATTACGCCACCCGTCGTGCGCGGGTGCGCTGGGACAATAGCCGCATTCAGCTATCGTCAATCCTGAAGGCCGTTTCTGACATCGGCTACATTGCGCACCCGTTCGACCCCGGCTGCTCCGACGACATCCACAAGCGCGAGCGCAACACCGCGATCAAGCGGCTGGCTATCGCCGGGCTCGGCATGATGCAGGTGATGATGTATGCACTGCCGAGCTACACGGCCACCGACATGACGCCTGAGATACGCATGTTGATGCGCTGGGCGAGTCTGATTCTTACCATTCCAGTGGTGCTGTATTCGGCGTGGCCGTTTTTTATCGGCGCCTGGCGCGATCTGAAACGCCGGGCGCTGGGAATGGACGTGCCAGTGGCGCTGGGGGTGGGCACTGCGTTTGTCGCTAGCATTTACGCCACGTTTTCCGGGCAGGGTGAAGTGTATTTTGACTCAGTCACTATGTTCGTATTCTTGTTATTGACCGGGCGCTTTCTTGAAATGAATGCGCGTCGTCGTGCCGGTGCGGCGGTGGAAGAACTGGTCAAGCTGATTCCCGCTGTGACTACGCGGCTGCCACAGTGGCCGGCACGCGACGAGGAGCAAGTGCCAGTGGTGCGATTGGCGGTGGGCGACCATGTGCTGGTGCGTCCCGGCGAAACCCTTCCTGCCGATGGCATCGTGATTGAGGGTGTCGGTGCGGTGGACGAAGCCATGCTGACCGGTGAATCGCTGCCAGTTTCAAAAAGCGCGCAGTCAAAAGTGGTCGGGGGCAGCATCAATCAGACCAGTCCGTTGGTGGTGCGGGTGGACAAGATCGGCGCGGATACGCAGCTTGCAGCTATCGTGCGTCTGCTTGATCGCGCGCAAAGCGAGAAGCCTCGTATTGGCCAGCTGGCGGATCGCGCCGCTGCCTGGTTTGTTGGGCTTCTACTGGTGGTTACAGTCGCAGTTGGACTGGTCTGGATGCTCATTGATCCGTCGAAAGCACTGTGGATTGTGGTGTCGGTTTTGGTTGTAACTTGCCCGTGCGCGCTTGGCTTGGCGACACCTGCCGCGCTCACCACTGCCACCGGGCGGCTCACGCGTTTGGGTTTGTTGACCACGCGTGGCCACGCGCTGGAGACGTTGGCGCGCGCCACCGATTTGGTATTCGACAAGACCGGCACGCTGACCTACGGGCGCTTGAGCGTGCGCCGCGTGGTGCCGCTGGGCGGGCGTAGTACTGAGGAAGTAAGCGCACTCGCTGCCGCGCTTGAGGCAGGTTCCGAGCATCCTATTGCGCAGGTGCTGCGCGCAGCGGCAAGTTCAAGCATTTCCGCCAGCCAGATTCAGAATGTACCGGGTGGCGGTGTCGAAGGCACGATCAACGGCCAAGCTTATCGGCTGGGTTCACCTCGTTTTGCCGCTGCCAGCGAGACGCCGCCAGTCCCGCCCGAATCCGATGGTGGTGCATATCCAAAAAACGGGCACAAGCACCCAGAAGACGGGCACAAGCACCCAGAAGACGGGCATGAAACCTGGGTGGCGCTTGCCGATGAGTCCGGACTGATCGCCTGGTTTGCGCTGGCCGATACGCCGCGTGCGGACGCTGCGACCGCCCTCGCTGTGCTGCGTAAGCAGGGCCTGCGTCTGCATCTGCTGTCGGGCGATGCCGGGGGCGCAGTGAGAGCCATTGCACAACAACTAGGCATCGCCGACTGGCGGGCAAGTGCGCTGCCCCAAGACAAGCTCGCCTACGTTCGCGCGCTGCAACAACAAGGCCGTATCGTTGCCATGGTGGGTGACGGCATCAACGATGCCCCCGTTCTGGCTGGCGCACAGGTGTCGATTGCAATGGGGGAGGGCACCGATGTGGCGCAAGCTGCGGCCGACATGGTGATGCTCGGAGGCCACCTTGTCACCTTGGGCGACGGCATCGCGCTAGCCCGCAAGACCCGGCACATCATTCGTCAGAATCTTGCCTGGGCCCTGGCTTACAATGTCATCGCCATCCCTGCCGCTGCATTGGGTTATGTCACGCCGTGGATGGCTGGTATTGGCATGTCGGCCAGCTCGCTGTTTGTTGTACTGAATGCCTTGCGGCTGGCAGATTCCAAATCTGGTCTGCGGTCGCTTTCTGCGGAAGCCCGTTGATGACTATTTTGCTGCTGCTGATTCCGGTGAGTCTGCTTCTGGTCGGCTTGATTGCCTGGGTACTGTTGTGGGCGGGCAAGAGCGGCCAGTTTGACGACCTCGAAGGTCCGGCACATAGCATCATCATGGATGACGATATGCCGTCCGCGCGCGCGGACGCGCCGCAGGATTCAGCGCCGCCTCAGTCTTGATTGTTTCTTCGGCTTGAAAGGATTTACAGCTGCTACATTTGCTGCCGCAACAACTTGACACACATATATATATTAGGATATATTTATCCTAATATTGTGGGTTTTGATAAATCCTCTATATATCATTGACTCTAGTTATCAATCACGGGAGACGTGTATGGAAGCGACAACATATAACTACAAGGTCGTCCGCCAGTTCGCCATCATGACGGTGGTGTGGGGGATCGTCGGGATGCTGGTCGGGGTCATTCTGGCTTCGCAGCTGATCTGGCCGGAACTGACGTTTGGCATCGAATGGCTGTCGTACGGCCGCCTGCGCCCCTTGCACACCAACGCGGTGATTTTCGCGTTTGGCGGTTCAGCGATGTTTGCGGTGTCGTATTACATCGTGCAGCGCACTTGTCAGGTTCGATTATGGGCTGAGAAGCTGGCGGCCTTTACCTTTTGGGGCTGGACTGCGGTCATTGTGCTGGCCGCTATTACGCTGCCGATGGGCTATACCACTTCCAAGGAATACTCCGAGCTGGAATGGCCGATTGATTTGCTGATTACGGTGGTGTGGGTGTCCTACGCGCTGGTATTTTTTGGCACCATCATCAAACGCAAAACCAAGCATATTTACGTTTCCAACTGGTTTTTTGGCGCGTACATTCTGGTGATTGCGATTCTGCATCTGGTTAACAGCGCCGAGTTGCCGGTGACCATGACCAAGTCCTACTCGGCCTACGCCGGGGTGCAGGACGCGATGATCCAGTGGTGGTACGGGCATAACGCGGTGGGCTTTTTCCTCACCACGGCGTTCCTGGGCATGATGTATTACTTCATTCCCAAGCAGGCTGGCCGTCCGATTTATTCGTATCGGTTGTCTATTGTTCACTTCTGGTCGCTCAACTTTATTTACATGTGGGCCGGCCCGCACCACTTGCAATACACCGCGTTGCCCGACTGGGCACAGTCGCTTGGCATGGTGTTCTCCCTGATGCTGCTGGCTCCCTCTTGGGGTGGCATGATGAACGGCATCATGACGCTGTCAGGCGCGTGGCACAAACTACGCACCGACCCGATCCTGAAGTTTATGGTGACGGCATTGTCGTTCTACGGCATGTCCACCTTCGAAGGGCCGATGATGGCGATCAAAACCGTCAACGCGCTATCGCATTACACCGAATGGACCATCGGTCACGTGCATTCCGGTGCGTTGGGATGGGTGGCAATGATCACCATCGGTTCTATGTACTACCTGATTCCCCGCCTGTTCGGTCGTGAATCGATGTACAGCACCAAGATGATCGAATGGCATTTTTGGTTATCGACTGTTGGCGTAGTGCTGTATATCGCCTCGATGTGGATTGCCGGGGTGGCACAAGGCTTGATGTGGCGCGCGGCGAATGCCGACGGCACGCTGACTTACAGCTTTGCCCAGGTGTTGAACACGATGTATCCGTTCTACGGGATCCGGCTGCTGGGTGGCGCGATGTTCTTCGTTGGCATGCTGTTGATGGCATGGAATGTCTGGAAGACCGTGCGTATTGGGCGCGCAGTGGATGATGCGCCCATCCCACAAGCTGTCCACGCCTAAGGAGACCGAACATGATTACGCATGAAAAAATCGAAAAGAACCTCGGTCTGCTGATTGTGCTGACCATCCTCATCGTCAGTATTGGTGGTCTGGTGCAGATTGTGCCGCTGTTTTTTCAGACTTCTACCACCACCCCGGTGGCGGGTTTGAAGCCTTACACGGAGTTGCAACTATCGGGGCGCGACATTTACATCCGCGAAGGCTGCGTGGGTTGCCATTCGCAAATGATTCGTCCGTTCCGCGCCGAGACTGAGCGCTATGGCCACTATTCGGTCGCCGGTGAATTTGTCTACGACCGCCCATTCTTGTGGGGTTCAAAACGTACCGGGCCCGACTTGCATCGTGTTGGGGGGCGGTATTCCGATGCCTGGCATGTGGCGCACTTGCTGAACCCGCGTGACGTGGTGCCGGAATCAAATATGCCGGCTTATCCCTGGCTGGATCGTCCGCTGAAAGATGCAGCCATCCAGAAAAAAATGCGTACGTTGAATATAGTCGGCCACGGTTACACCGCGCAGGAAATCAGCGATGCACCGGCCGCGCTGGAAGGTAAAACCGAGATGGACGCGCTGGTGGCCTACCTGCAGGTGTTGGGCATCCACGCCCCCAGGAACTGAGCATGGGTAGCGGAACCATCAGCGGCATCGTCACGGCCGTCTTCGTCCTGGTCTTCATCGGCATCGTGTGGTGGGCCTACAGCAAAAGCAACAAGCAGCGTTTTGAAGACGCGGGCAAGCTGCCCTTCGACGAAGACGACTCCCAAGGGATACCGCCCCTGCGGGACATCACGCCAGCCAAACAAGGAGACAAGCAATGAGCGATTTCACTAGCGGCTTCTGGCCGATTTATATCAGCATCCTCACCTTGGTGAGCATCATTGGCACCTGGGTGTTTTTAAAATCACAGACCACCCGCAAACTTGCGCCCGGCGAAAGGGCCGAGTTGATGGAGCACAAATGGGATGAAGACCTGCAAGACTTGAGCAACCCGCTGCCGCGTTGGTGGCTGGGGCTGTTTTACGGCACGATGGTGTTTGCGCTGGCGTATCTGGTGCTGTGGCCGGGGCTGGGCAATTACGCTGGTTTACTGGGCTGGACTCAAGTGGGTGAATATGAAGCGGAAGTGAAAGCTGCCGAAGCCCAATTCCAGCCGGTGTATGCCGGGTTCATGAAGCAGAGCATCGCCACTGTGGCTGCCGATCCAAAGGCGCGCGCTATCGGCAAAAATCTGTTCCTGACTTATTGCTCGCAGTGCCATGGCTCGAACGCGGCGGGTGCCCGGGGCTTCCCGAACCTGACTGACAACGATTGGCTCTACGGTGGCGACCCCGACACCATCAAGACCACGATCACCGAGGGTCGCAGCGGGGTGATGCCGGCACTGGGAGCAGGACTCAGCCCGCAAAAAACGCAAGCAGTGGCGAACTATGTGCTGTCGCTATCGGGGCGCAAACATGATGTCACGCAGGCCGCTTCAGGCAAGACGCTATTCGCTGAAAATTGTGCGGCTTGTCATACGCCAGCCGGAACGGGAATGCAGGCGATGGGCGCGCCCAATCTGACCGACAAGGTGTGGCTCTATGGCGGCTCCGAAGCGGCTATCATCGAGAGCATTGCCAAGGGACGCCACGGCATCATGCCGCCCATGACCCAAACGCTCGGCACCACCTCCAACCAGCAAGCCAAGTTGCATCTGCTGGCGGCCTATGTGTATGGGCTGTCGCAGAAACAGTAAGGTTTTAGGTGTGAGCCGATGAAGGGTGGGCAGGCTTTACCTGCCCACCGTTTCCACCCGACGAATCTGGATAAAACGCAGTGACAGATAACAAGCCTTCCGCCGACGCACCCATCGAGCAGCAGCTATATGCGATCCAGCAGAAAATCCAGCCGCGCGCAGTGCATGGCGTGTTCGCCAACTGGCGCATCGCACTTGTTCTAATCACACAATCAGTTTATTACGGCCTGCCCTGGCTGCAATGGGATAACCGCCAAGCGGTGTTGTTCGATCTGGCCGCGCGCAAATTCTATATCTTCGGGCTGGTGTTCTGGCCGCAGGATTTTGTTTACCTCACTGGCCTCCTGATTCTATCGGCGCTGTCGTTGTTCCTGTTCACGGCGGTGGCGGGTCGATTGTGGTGCGGCTACGCCTGCCCGCAAACCGTGTACACCGAAATATTCATGTGGGTGGAAGACTGGATTGAGGGCGACCACGTCGCGCGCAAAAAACTCGACAAGTCGCCGTGGAGTGCCAGCAAGCTGAAAAAACGCGGGCTGAAGCATGTTGTGTGGTTTGCGATTGCGCTGTGGACTGGCTTTACCTTCGTCGGTTACTTCACCCCGATCCAGACGTTAGGCGCGGAAGCATTGAGTGCCAGGCTCGGCCCATGGGAAGGCTTCTGGGTGTTGTTCTATGCTTTTGCCACTTGGGGCAACGCCGGCTTCATGCGCGAGCAAGTATGCAAGTACATGTGCCCGTACGCACGTTTCCAGAGCGTGATGTTCGACTCCGATACGCTGACCGTGACCTACGATAACTCGATGGGTGAACCGCGCGGGCCGCGCAGCAAAAAGACCGATTACGCGGCGGCGGGTCTGGGCACCTGTGTTGACTGCAACGTTTGCGTGCAAGTCTGCCCCACAGGCATCGACATCCGCAATGGCATGCAATATGAATGCATCGGCTGTGCTGCCTGTATCGACGGCTGCGACCAGATCATGGACAAGATGGGCTATCCGCGCGGCTTGATTCGCTACACCACTGAGAATGTGGTGAAAGGCAAATATCCTGACAGTGGCATAGCCAAACATATCCTGCGTCCGCGTACGATCATTTACACCGTGTTACTGACGCTGGTTGCGAGTGCGTTTCTTTTCAGTCTCGCTACCCGGGTGCCGTTGCGTGTGGACGTGGTACGCGACCGCGCTGCGCTATCCAAGGAAACCGACGACGGCCTGATTGAAAATGTCTACCGCTTGCAGCTCATCAACAAGGACAACCAGGCGCATCGCTACACAATTCAGGCGCAGGGCATTACCGGCCTGCACCTGGTGATGGCCGCACGGGAAATTACAGCCGAACCCTTGCAGACCATCGATATTCCAGTGAGCTTGATTGCCGATCCGCTTGAGCTGAAAGGCCGTTCGATCAAGGTGACGTTCAGTATTCAATCCATTGACGACCCGCGCATCAAGGATGTGGTCGGCAGCAAATTCTTCAATCGGTAGTTTTAGGAGGATACCTCTATGACGAATTCTGTCCTGCATTCCAAACCCTGGTATCGCGAACCTTGGCCGTGGTTCCTCATGAGCCTGCCCGCCACCGCAGTCATTGCCGGACTCACTACTGCGTGGCTCGCGTACCGCACTGCCGATGGCCTGGTGGTGGGTGATTATTACAAGGCAGGTCTGGTTATCAATCAGACGCTGGCGCGCGACGATGCGGCGCGCGCATTAGGGATCAACGCCACATTGAAGAAAGAAGACGGGGCGCTGGTGCTGATGCTGGCCGGACGCTTGCAGGCGTATCCCGAACAATTGACATTAAATTTGGTTCACCCCACTCACCAGGGCAGGGATCGGACACTGACTTTTCATCACGCTGGCGGCGGCCACTATCGCACGGCGATGCCCGCCATGCCTGCTGGAAAATGGCATGCCCAGCTGACCGGTGTCGCGTCTGCCTGGCGTCTTTCCGGCGTGTTGCATACCCCTTTTGATCAGCCTGTCACGCTGTCAGCATCCGAACCTATCGTTCATCAACCGCAGGGAGACTGAAATGGATGTCGTACTCAATCTGTTATTTACCAGCGGGATTGGCCTGTTGAGCCTGTTCACCATCCTGTTTATCATCGGCATGGGTTTTTTTATGTCGGGTTGGGTCAAGCGAAAAATGAACGACCCGGAAGAATGATCGTTATCACCACGAGGGGCACGCCATGCTGCAGCGCTTGATCCATATTCTGTGGCCATCTTTTCTTGTTGCCGGGGTGGCCGACATACTCTTCACCACCCTGTTCGACCCGCTGGAAATCTTCTATCGCGGCGAGCCGCTGATCGAACATCGCATTGCCGCCTACACCATCGGCTTCTTTGTGTTCTGGCTCCTGGGTATCGCTTCCAGCACCATGACCTGCTATTTCCAGCGCAGCGCCAACGAGATCAACCGCTGTCCGCTGCCGCCGCGCAACCGGCCCGAGGGTTGCCCAAAACGCGATGATGGCAGCGGCTGCTGCTGACGTTCAAGCCGTTCGCGAGTAACGCGGTTTGTCGCTG
>JAYVLR010000133.1:0-8985 GCA_043759395.1 Thiobacillaceae bacterium | reverse complement strand
GGCAGCACCTCGCCGTACCCCGTTCCAGACAAAACAGAACCTGTGGTTATGGCCACCCCGCTGTCCGACCCCAGTGAGGCCGCGCTTTTCTCGCAGTCGCCTTCGGCGGATGGCACCGAAGTGAAAGAGGACATTCTCGACCAGGCGGAAGTGTATGTTGCACATGGCCGGTCTAATCTGGCGATCCATTTATTGCAAGAACACTTGCGTGAAGCGCCGACTGAATCGCCTATCCCCTGGCTGCTGCTGCTCGACTTGCTGGCGCGCGACGGCCTGGAAGCGGAATACCGCGCGACCAGCATCGAATGTAAAAACCATTTCAACGTCAACCTGTCGGGTTCCGGTTACGCCATCCAGGTGCTCGACGGCAGCAGCCTCGAAGCGTATCCGCACGTGATGAACCACTTGCAAAAAGTCTGGGGCACGCACGAAGCTGAAGCCTTCCTCACCGACCTGGTCTATGACCATCGCGGCGGAACACGCCAGGGCTTCGATCCCGGCGCTTACCGCGATCTGGTCATGCTGCGCACCATCGCTCAGGAATTCCGCCTCGCAGCCTGATTTTCCCTAAATATCGTCGGCATGAACGCCGACGATATAATCCCGCCTTTCCTTTCCCGGCACTTAAACATGCGCACCCTCATCTGCGGCTCGCTCGCGTTCGATTCCATCATGGTGTTCCAGGACAAGTTCAAGCACCACATCCTGCCGGACAAAATCCACATGCTGAACGTGTCGTTTCTGGTGCCGGAAATGCGCCGCGAATACGGCGGTTGCGCTGGCAACATCGCCTATAACCTGAAATTGCTGAATGGCGAACCGCTTATCATGGCCACCGTGGGCGATGATTTTGCGCCCTACGCAGACCGCCTCGACGCGCTGGCAATCAGCCGCGATCACATTCTCCACATGCCCGGCACCTATACCGCACAAGCCTTTATCACCACCGATCTGGACGACAATCAGATCACCGCCTTCCACCCCGGTGCAATGAATTTTGCACAGGAGAATGACGTGCGTGCGGTGGCCGATGTCGCGCTGGGCATCGTCGCGCCGGACGGCCGCGACGGCATGTTGCGCCATGTGCGCGGGTTTTTTGAAGCGGGCGTACCGAGCCTGTTTGACCCCGGTCAGGGTATGCCGCTATTCAACGGCGACGAACTGCTGGAGTGCGTCCACAAGTCGCAGTATGTGGTGCTGAACGACTATGAGGCCGAGCTACTGCAAACCCGCACCGGCGAAAACCTCGACACGCTGGCACGTCACGTCAAGGCTCTGGTGGTGACGCGCGGCGGCGAAGGATCGACCATCTACACTGGCGGCAAAACGCTAGATATCCCAGTCGCCAAACCGGCGGCGATTCTTGATCCTACCGGCTGCGGCGATGCTTACCGCAGCGGGCTGCTCTACGGCATTACACGCGGCCTCGACTGGGAAACTTCCGGGCGTCTGGCGAGTCTCATGGGCGCAATAAAAATTGCACATCGCGGCGGGCAAAACCACACGCCGCACCGGGACGAAATTACCAGCCAATTCCATCAGCAGTTTGGTTACCATTTCGAGTAAACCTCAACATAAGGAGTCTTGCCATGAAGCACACTGTCGCTATTTCCCTGCTTGCAGCCGTAACCCTGTTAGGTGGCTGCGCCTCCGGCGTAGGCGGCAAAGACTACAGCCGCGAACAAGCGCGTACCGTACAGGAAGTGCAGATGGGTCGGGTCGAAAGCGTGCGCGAAGTCCATATCGAAGGCACCAAAACGCCGATTGGTGCAGGTGCCGGAGCGGTGGTGGGCGGCGTAGCCGGGAGTACGGTCGGCGGCGGCAAGGGTAGCATCGTCGGTGCGGCGGTCGGCGCGGTACTGGGCGGCCTCGGCGGTGCGGCGGCAGAAGAAGCGGTGACGCGCAGGGCCGGCCTAGAAATCACGGTGACGCTCGATTCCGGACGCACCATCGCGATTACCCAGGCAGCGGATGAAGAATTCCGCGCGGGCGATCGCGTGCGTGTCTTGACTGGCGGCGGTACTACGCGCGTCAGTCATTAACCTGCTGACCCGGCGCACGCCGGGTCATGCTTCTGTAACCCGAGCGTCATCACGCTTTAATCCTGCCTGCTTAAGCTTTGCGCCTTCCTCAATCAGGAGCGCGCAATGCTCAATATCTACAGCCGGGTTCACCGTCCGCTTGCCAGCCGCTATCACGTCTCCCTGCCCACCGACGACACGGAAATTCAGGAGGCGCAGCGCCTGCGCTTCAAAGTGTTTACCGAGGAAATGGGGGCGTGGCGCGCCACACCGCGCTATCGCCTGCCGGTCGAGGCGCTCGACGATGGCAGAACCGCGCCACTGCCGCCGCTCATCAAAAGCTACACCCGTCTCGGTGCGATGGTCTGTGACGAGCCCGCCTGGGATCCGGATTTCAATACGGCTGATTTGCTGATGCTGCTGCCGATGGCACAACTTAATCGTAGCTATGCCCGCCGCCTGATTGGCTGAGCGTGGTCGTTGACGCTTTAGCGGCTTTACGACCACGGCCTGCCCCCTGCGGGTAGAGCGTGGCTGCCCACTGCAGGTAGGGCATTACAATATCAAGGTGATCCCCGCCCGCTTATTTCTCCGCCGCTCATTCCGCCTTGCCCGGCTCGCCCTGCATTTGTTAAAAGGGGTGGCGATAGCCGGACTGGTGCTGCCTATCGTCAGTCACGCGCGGCGCGATCGCCTGATTTGCAACTGGTCAGGGCAATTGCTGAAAGTATTGGGTGTGCGCCTGAAAGCCGGATCTGTGCCGACGCATCGTGGCGGCGCTTTGCTGGTCTGCAATCATGTGTCGTGGCTAGATGTCTATCTTATCCATGCCGCCCGGCGCGTGTATTTCGTCTCCAAATCCGAGGTGCGCGCGTGGCCGGTAGCGGGGTGGCTGGCGCACAAGAGCGGCACCCTGTTTCTGGAACGTGGCCGACGCGCCGACACCGCACGCGTCAACCACGCGATGCGCGAATTGATGCAGTCAGGTGCCTGGGTGGCGGTATTCCCCGAAGGCACCACCGGCGACGGGCGCGAATTAAAACGCTTTCTGCCCTCGCTGCTGCAACCTGCGGTGGACCTGGGCTGTCCGATCATCCCCGCCGCCTTGCGCTACCGTACGCTGGCGGGCGACTACTGCGCAGCACCGGCCTATATTGATGACATCAGCATGCTGCAAAGTCTGTGTCGCATCATCAGCGAACCGGGCATCGTCGCTGAACTGTGTTTCGGTGAATCGTTCATGCCCGACGGTCATCGGCGCGAGCTGGCGATGCAGGCTGAGTCTATCGTGGCCGGGTTGTTGGGCGTGGCGGCATCGGCCAAGCCGGACAACAATCAATGACCTACGGAAGATAACCCAGTATTTTCCCTGTGTTGCCCCCGTGTTTTTGCGTGCTACTTGGGTAAGCCTGACTGCGCAAGCTGGGCACCCACCTGCAGCAACAGCAAGCGTCGTTCCTCGCTCATCGCCCGAAAGCACTGGAGCAGCAATTCCTCGGCTTTGTCGGGGAGGTGAGCCGCCAGGTGGGCTGGTGCTCCCTCCGCCATGGCATAGAGCTCCGATACCTTGATACCGAATTCAGCGGCAAGCGCTTGCAGAACCGCTTCACCCGGCCGGTATTTGCCTGCCTCGATCCGCGAAATGTTGGTGGTCGATGTATTCACTCGAAACCCCAACTCCTCCTGAGACCACTTCTGCCGCTCACGAAGCGCCTTGATTGTTCCACCGATATTCATGTGGTGAATATGCAAACAAGTTGCGTAAACAGAAAAATCAATACAGCGAATTTGCGCATTAATATTGCTTTATTGGTACTATTTGTGTTGCAACAAGACTTTTTCGTAAAACAACCGTATTTCAACCTATAGGAAAAAAGAAAATGACTCGTTCCAAACTTGTAGTGCAAAGCCTTGCCACCTTGATGCTAGCCAGTAGCTCTGTTGCCGTGACGGCTGCGGATAACGGCTGGTATGTCGGCGCGTCGCTGGGGCAATCCAAAGTTGATGTCAGCGCGGGCGAGCTGAAATCCGCGCTTGAAGCGGCTGGCGCAACCGGCATCATCGCCTCGGTGGATAACACGGATACCGGCTGGAAGCTGTTCGGCGGTTACCAACTCAACAAGAACATCGGCTTCGAGGCAGCCTATGTGAATCTGGGTTCGGTGACCTCCAATGCCACCTACTCCACCCTGGCAGGAAGCCCCGTTCGGTCAAGTGCAGATGCGGATGGCTTCTTGCTCTCCGTGGTGGGCACTCTGCCCGTAAGCGACACGGTGGCCATCTTCGGCAAGGTGGGTGCTTTTGTCTGGAATGTTGACGCAACTGCGTCTACCACTTTAGCCACGGTCAGTGCCAGCGGGGATGGCACTGACCTGGGCTACGGCCTCGGGGCGAAATGGCAAATCAACAAGAGTCTTGGCCTACGTGCCGAGTGGGAGCGCTTCCAGAATCTTTCGGTCGATGGCGGAGCCGAACGCGATGTCGATCTATTATCCCTTGGCGTTGTCTACCACTTCTAAACTGCACATCTTTTCTCTCGCGCAGCCCGGCCTTGCCGGGCTTTTTGTTGTCGGATGGTGCGCCCATACGCATCATCCGACTGACCTGAACGTTGCCCTATCGTCTGGAGACAGTGAATGAAAACAATGATCCTTGTTGTGATGCTAACTACGGCCATTCTGACGGGCTGCACGTATCCACCGGTACGACCCGAATTATCCGGAAGCATAGCGACTGAGTTTTCGCAGCGGAAAGCCCCCGATTTAGGCGGGCGAATTTACGTTGCCATGGGCATCTATAAATTGCCGTTTTCAACCGTCAGCCAAGGTTGGGGTTCGGGTGAATTGCTCATTAACGGAACACGCGTAGAGACCGTGCACAACAACCCGGAATTTATCGTGATTGACCTCCAGCCCGGACAATACATTTTTACGTGGTTGCTACTAGCCGGTTCCGAGCGGTTAAAGGCAAGCGCAAACCCAACGGTTGTGACTGTGCAAGATGGCGAGGTGCAGTTCCTTGCGTTGGATGTTACCGAGGGCATGAATTGGGGCGCTGGTCGGCGCCACTCAAGTAACGCATGTAACGGATGTAAGAAAAGAGATCACGGCAAACATGCTTGAGGGCAAAAAGCCAGTTTCGTACATAGACCCTCGTAAACAGAAACTCTAAAAAACGATCAGCCTCAGTTGGACGAGCCTATGCAGGCTCGCTCTTCCATGCTGTCCTACAAACCGCATGGCTGTTTCATCTACGCACACTGCACCGCAAACACCTGCCGATCCTCCAGCCGCATCGCGGTCAGTTGCCCCCCCCACAAGCAGCCCGTATCCAGCGCAAGCAGATCGGGGCGCGTGATCAGCCCCAGCGTGGACCAGTGCCCCATGATGACGGTCGCTGCAGCGGTTCTTCGCCCGGGTATGTCGAACCAAGGCAGCAAGTGCGCGGGTTGCGAGCCCGGTGCGCCTTTTTGGTGGAAGTCCATTTCACCTTGGGCGGTGCAATAGCGTAAACGCGTAAGCGTATTGACGATCATACGCAGTCGCGCCATGCCCGCCAGGGAGTCCTGCCACGCGCGCGGCTCGTTGCCGTACATCTGCGCGAAAAATTCACGATAGTGTTCACCTTGCAATGCCGCTTCGGCTTCGGCCGCCAGTCGCATGGTCTCTTCGGCGGTCCAGCCCGGCATCACCCCGGCATGGACCAGCAGGAAATCACCGTCGCGCCAGGCCAGCCGCTGCTGCCGCAGCCAGTACAGCAATTCATCGCGATCCGGCGCGGCCAATACTGCGCCCAGCGTATCGCTCTTGTGCGCACGGCCAAAGCCTGCGCCGAGTGCGAGCAGATGCAGGTCGTGGTTGCCCAATACGGTGATGGCCGATTGGCCGAGACCTTTGACGAAGCGCAAGACTTCCAGCGATTGCGCGCCCCGGTTGACCAAGTCTCCGACCAGCCATAATTGATCGTGTGCGGGCTCAAATTGAATCCGCTCCAGCAGGCGCAGCAGTGGATCGTAGCAGCCCTGAATATCGCCGATTGCGTAAGTGGCCATCGGTTCGTTCTAAACGGGAAAGCGGTCAGGCGCCAAACGCCTGCTCAAGATATGCCTGGATGTCTGCGGATTCGTACATCCAGGTGGTCGCGCCGTCCGCATTGGTAATCAGCAGACACGGCGTCTGTATCTTGCCGCCGCCGGCGAGCAGGGCTTGCCGGTGCACCGGGTCGTGCTGGGCATTGCGCAGGTCGATTTTCAGTGACAGGCGACGAATGGTGCGGCGGACTTTGATGCAGAACGGGCAAGTAGGAAAGTGGTAGAGCGCAAGGTGCTGCGTGCGCGCATCGATGGCGTGCTGCTCGGCGGCGGGGCGAACAATGCCCTTGGGTTGCGTGATCCAGTTCACCAACAGCAGGATCGGCCCAATAATGGCGCGCAGGGTTTTGAAAAAAGTTCGGATGATGAATTTCATGGGATGGCGATGGGTGGGGATAGAGTGTCTTTGATCCAGCCTGTCAGCCTGGCAGCCAGTTCGGCTTCCTGCACCGGCAAGGTCAGCGTCGCATCAATGCGCATCCGCTGCCGCACTTTGTCCAGCATATCCTGATGGGCGGGATCGTAAAACACCAGAATACGGGTCGTGGGCGTGCGCTGCGCGGTGGCAAGCAGGGATTCGAGATTGGACAAACGGTCGCGAAAATCAGGCTGATGAAAAAAATCCGCCACGATCACGTCGGGCGGGGTTGTCTTGATCTGGCTGATCGCTTTACGCTCGGAATATTCGATCGTAACGCTGTAGCCAAGCAGCTCATACAGCGCTTTGTAGCTGGCCGTTCCGATGAAGGCATTGACCATCAGCAGCCGGGGCCGCTCGCTCATGCGGCTTTTTTCGGGGCGGCGGGTTTCTTGGCAGCAGGCTTCTTGATTGTGGTCGACGCTGCCTCGGATTTCTTCGCGGCTGGCTTCTTGGCAGCGGATTTCTTCGCGACCGGTTTTTTCACCGTTGGCTTTTTCACCGCCGCCGTTTTAGTCGTCGAGGTTTTGCCTGCAGCTTTTCTCACCGGTTTTTTGGCCGGACCTTTGGCCACCCGCTCGGCGATCAGCGCAACTGCCTCGTCCAAAGTGATCTCCTCCGGCGTGATGTCTTTCGGCAGAGTCGCGTTGGTCGCACCGTGCTTTACGTAGGGGCCGTAACGGCCACTGCGCACGGTGATTGGCTTGCCATCCTCCGGATGGACACCGACCTCTTTTAACACCGATGCGGCGCCATCCGCACCACGCGGCGCACGCTCCATCACCAGCACTTCAAGCGCGCGCGGCAGATCAATCAGATACACGCTGTCGGTTTTAGGGATAGATTTGAATTTATCGTTATGCAGCAGATACGGTCCGAAACGGCCATTGTTGGCGATGATCGGCAGGCCGGTCTCCGGGTGATGCCCGACTTCACGCGGCAATGACAAAAACTTGAGTGCTAATTCCAGTGTGGCGGTATCGAGCGGGATCTCTTTGGGCCACGAGGCACGGCGCGGTTTCGGTGCTTTCTTGTCTTCCGGCATTTCGCCGATTTGCACATAGGGGCCAAAACGTCCGGAGAGCAGCTTCACTTCCAGCCCGCTCACCGGGTCCAGCCCGAGTACATTGTTGCCCTCCTCGGTCGCGGCATGCAACGGGCGCGTGTAATCGCATTCCGGGTAGCCGGAGCAGCCGATGAACAGGCCGCGCTTGCTCGCTTGCATGAACAGCGGTTTGCTGCACTTGGGGCAAGGCTCCATGATCGGGCAGCCGCGCTCGACATCCTGCTTGGCCTTGAGCTCACCGTCAAAGCCTTTCCAGAATTCGCCCAGCAACTCCGACCATACGCGCTTGCCGTTGGAGACATCGTCGAGCTTGTCTTCCAGTTTGGCGGTGAAATCGTAGTCGATGTACTGAGTGAAATGGCGGGTCAAAAAGCAGTTGACCAGACGGCCAATGTCGGTCGGCTGGAAGCGCTTTTTTTCCAGCACGACGTATTCGCGATCCTGCAACGTAGAGATGATGCTGGCGTAGGTTGAAGGGCGACCGATGCCGTGTTCTTCCAGCGATTTGACCAGGCTAGCCTCGGTGTAGCGCGGCGGCGGCTGGGTAAAGTGCTGCTCGCCATAGAGCTTGTCGACGGGCAGGATTTCGCCTTCGGTCAGCAACGGCAACTTCGCGTCCTCTTCCTCATCTTCATCGTCCTGATACACCGCCAGAAAGCCTGGGAACGCCAGCGTTTGACCGGTAGCGCGGAAGGTGCCTTCGCCGACGGTCAGGTCGGCCGCGACGGTATCAAACTGCGCGGCGGTCATTTGCGAGGCGACGGTGCGCTTCCAGATCAGTTCATATAACCGCGCCTGGTCGCCCGTCAGAAAGGCTTTCACCGACTCGGGCGTGCGCGAGACCGAGGTCGGACGCACCGCTTCGTGCGCTTCCTGCGCGTTTTTGATTTTGGACTTGTAGACTTGTGCGGTCGGCGGCAGATAGTCTTTGTCGAAATGTTTGGTTACATATTTGCGGATATCGGTGAGAGCCTCCTGCGCCAGATTCACCGAGTCGGTACGCATGTAGGTGATCAGGCCGACCGGGCCTTCGCCCATGTCCATGCCTTCGTAGAGTTGTTGCGCGGTGCGCATCACGCGATCAGTGGTCATGCCGAGCTGGCGCACGCCAGCCTGCTGCAGCGTGGAGGTGGTAAACGGCGCGGCGGCGTGACGGGCGCGGCGCTTTTTTTCCACACTCATCACGCGCGCGTCGCGCGCTTCCAGCGTCGCCAGCCATTCCTTGCTGCGCGCTTCGTGCTCGACCGAGAACTGGTTGAGTTTTTCGCCTTTGAAATGCGTGAGCTTGGCCGAGAAGGCTTGCGTGTCTTTATGCGTGTCCAGATGCAGCGACCAGTATTCACGCGCGACGAAAGCTTCGATCTCGATTTCGCGCTCGACGATCATCCTG
>JAYVLR010000132.1:0-11733 GCA_043759395.1 Thiobacillaceae bacterium | reverse complement strand
ACGTACTTGACCGCCGACTTTCCAGCCAGCCTGCCCTCGGTAAAGGAGCCGGATGAGAACTTGTGCGCAGAACCGCCTACCGTGTCCCCGGCCCCGAACAGCCCTTCAACCGTCGTCATCCGGTTGTATCCCCACTGGTAGTCCGCTGGTGCCAAGTCCTCCGGCCCGCTGACCCAGGCACCGGAACAGGTGGCGTGCGACCCCATGACGTAGGGTTCGGAGGTAATCAACTCGGATGGCGTTTCTTTGGGGTCGATGTTCTGCGATGCCCAGACCACCGCCTGGCTGACCGTCATGTCGAGAAAATCTTCCCAGCCGGTGTTCTCTTTTTCCCGGGTATCGAGCGAGGCCTGGGTCTGCATGTAAATCGGCCCCCTGCCAGCCTTGATCTCTTCCAGCATCGCGTGATTGCGCAGGCAGGTCGGCATCGGCTGGGTGTCCGCATATTTTCCGACGAGCGATTTGATCTGGTCGAACCAGGCTGCCTCGTAGTTCTCGCCGTAGGCGTTGGTTGCATACGCCTTGAGCAGTAAATACCAGGCACCGACCGGACCGTAACCATCCTTGAACCGGGCGAGCACAAGCTTGTTTTCCATCTGCGTCATCGTGGCGCCTGTCGGTATCAGGAGACCGTAAGCCGATCCGCTGCTCCAGGGCGCATACCAGGTTCTTCCCATCCCTTCGCCGACCGCCCTGGGCCGGTAAATGTGCGAGGCACCGCCAGCGCCGACGATGACCGCTTTTGCCCTGAAGACGTAAAAAGTCCCGTTCCGCATGTCGAAACCGACGGCACCGGCGACCCGGTTGGGACGTGTTTTGTCCATCAGCAGGTGTGTCACCATGATCCGGTTGAACACTTCGGTGGCAGCCTTCCTCGCAGCCTCGGCGATGATTGGCTTGTAACTCTCGCCGTGAATCATGATCTGCCATTTTCCTTCTCTCTGGTATCTGCCGGTTTCCGGGTTTTGGATGATCGGCAGACCCCACTCCTCGAACATGTGAACGGTGGCATCGACATGGCGGGCGATGTCGAAGATCAGATCCTCCCGCACCAGACCCATCAGGTCACCGCGTGCGTAGCGCACAAAGTCCTCGGGCTGGTTCTCGTCCCACTGCATGCCCATATAGCAATTGATTGCTGACAGGCCTTGCGCGACGGCGCCACTGCGCTCAATGTTGGCCTTTTCGACCACAACAATTTTCAGGTCGCGTCCCCAGTATCGGGATTCGTATGCAGCCCCGCAGCCGCCAAAACCGCCGCCGATGACGAGGATGTCAGCCTCCACGAACCGGGTTTTTCTGGATGAGAACAGACTCATGGCATCACACCCCGCTTGTGCTCAAAATACCCTTCGCGAAAGGGGCAGGGTGGGGAGCGTCGCCACCCTGAGCGCCTCGGGTTCGTGTGCGAGCATGGGAGAACCTAACTCACTTGGGTCAGGTGTCTCATAGTCGGACGGCGATTTGATTGAACCCCAAGGCGTGGTGCGGATCGGGAAGCTGAATTCCTTCACCCGCCCGTCGCGGAACCTGATCTTCCAGAAGATCAATCCTGTTTTTTCTTCCCGGCGCACCCTGACCTTGTGGCCCAGCGGCGCAAAGTCCGCATAGCCACGGACATCGATGGCATGCTGCGGACAAGCCTTCACGCATGCGTAGCACTCCCAGCAGAAATTGGGTTCGATGTTGTAAGACCTTCGGTAGACCGGGTCGATGTGCATGATGTCGGAAGGACAGATATCCACGCACTCGCCGCATCCGTCGCATCGCGTCATGTCAGTGTAGGTGGGCATAACATCACCTCCTGCCGTCAGGGCTGTGAGCGAGACCCGGGAGGTCGGAGGAACCGTTTGCCTCCTCGATCCTGCGTTGAAATGCCACCATCGGCTTATAGAACATGTGGGCAAATTTCGACCAGAAAACGGAACCAAAGAGCAGCGTGGTGAAGAAAAGATAGAGGCCAAAAAATAGCAGGCTCGCCGTGGGATTGCCCGCCGTTTGCACCCAATGCCAGATCAGCGCGAACGCTGCGCTCCCGATAAGCGAGGCGACGAACAGGTCAGCACGTCCTAGATGGAAGGGCGAATCGCCGTCATAGACTACGTTTACCCTGAGGAAGAAGAAAAACCACAAAGCACCGACGAGCATCATCAGCGCCCCATGTCCCACAGGATCGGCAGGATGATCGGTGTATGCCCGACTGCTGGATAAGCAAATACCATCACGATGGTGGTCATCACATGGAGGAGGAAGCCGTACATCATCAGCAGATGGGACATCCGCCGCTGCCATTTGCAGAACTCGCCTGAGACTGCGGCCTCTGCAATGGTTCTGGCCACCAAAGCGGCGGTCTCCATGCGGCTGAGTTGCCTCTGTGCAGCAGCTTCTGCTTCCCCTCTCCGCCGCGTGAAAAACCTGGCGCTGCCCTTGTGATACATGTCGAGCAAGGTGCCGATAACCACCGCGACCAGCATCATAATGATGTAGCCCCGCATGGCATACGGGGGCAGAAGAGAACTCAGGTCGGCGAATGGATTGCTGGTGAACATTCAACACCCCCACCCGAGCCGGAATCAGCCTTCGGCTTCTCCGTCTTCCCAAGGGTTATCCGGCAAATTGACGGTATGATTCTTGGGGGTGTCCAGGTAGGCTTGGCGGGTTTCCCGGGATGCGAAATACATCACCATGTTGCCGTCCACGATGTAGGGCTTGCCGCTCAAATCCCCTATGTCCAGACCGGTGATCGGGTCTATGGTGCTGATCATGCTTTCCGGTTCATGCAACCGGTGGCTTTGCGCTTTGTCCCGTGGCAGGTAATCGCTGGTCTGCCAGTTGGGCGCATCAAGGCGCAAGGAAAGGGGGGGTGAAGTGTGCATGACGGACTCCTAGTAACAGAACTACCACAGACCACCGTGCGCGCACGTCCGCACGCCGCTTGCGGTAACACTCATTGTCAAACCTCACGTTGAGCATCACCGACAATCCAGTATGGACAATCCAGGGGGCGCTTTAGCCTCACAAGAGAACCACCAGCCGCTCGGGAATCAGGCTTCGACCCCGAATTCTCGCTACGGTTTTTCAGCCAGCAGGCGGCTAGGCGACGCTGCCGAAGCTGCTGTCGTTAGCCATGAAGGGGGCTTTCAAGCCAGCCAAACGACAACCCTGCGCAATGGGTCCGCCCGGGAATAGGGTGTAGAGGTGTTTCAGGCCGCCTTGCAAATGGAAGTGTTCGTCCAGGGCATCGTGCAGGTCGCGCAGGTTGATAGCGGTTTCGTCATCATGGTGCGCGTAATAGTTCTGCAGGGAACGTATGGCTTCCCAGTGTGCTGCGGTCAGTTGCAACCCCTCCGACCGCGCTGCTTTAAGCGCGTCCTCCTGCGTCCACTCCAGCGGGGCATAAGGAAAGTCAGGATGGGTCGCAGTCTCGCGTGTCAGTTTGTTGATGTCGGTTGAGAGGTTTAGCATGATTGCGCTCCTTCAAAATTGCATACCTCAAGGATAGGCCAGGCAGCCGGTGATTCAAGCCTGGATTAACTGGCAGGGTTGGGTGGATATGCGCAATCAGGCCGCCGCCATAGGCACAATCGCCACAGTGAAATTTTCGATGGAATTGAGGCAATCGAGTGAATGCCGGGCTTTTTGATAGCGTAAATCTGGAAGCATGTCGCCCAGGGAGGCACTGATTAATTCGGTTTCGTCGTTCCCGCGCAGGCGGGAACCCAGTCAAATCAAGGCACTGGATTCCCGCCTGCGCGGGAATGACGAATTAATCAGCGCTTCCCTGGTTGAGGTTGACGAATCGTTTCAGAACGCGCAGCGGCTTACGACAAATGACCCATTTTCCCGCTTTGATAATCCTGCATCGCCTGCTGGATTTCTTCGCGGGCATTCATCACGAACGGGCCGTATCCCACAATGGCTTCCTCGATAGGCTGGCCGCACAACAGCAGGGCGCGCGTGCCGGGGGCGCGGTCGATGCGCAGCGTTTGCCCCGATCGCTCGAACACGCCGACCTCGGCTTCGGCGATGGTTTCAGCGCCTGTCTGAACCGCGCCTTTTAGCACCACGAGCAGGGTGGTATAGCCCGCCGGTACTTCAAGTTCGATTGGCTGCGTATTGTTCAGCTTGAGATCCCAGACATGAATCGGCGTGAAGGTATTGGCCGGGCCCGGAACGCCTGCGTATTCACCCGCGATGACGCGCACTGTGCCCTGGCTATCGGGCAGATCAATCACGGGAATGTGGCTGTCGAGGATCGCCTGATAGCGCGGCGGCGACATTTTTGCGCTGGCGGGCAAGTTGACCCACAACTGCACCATTTCAAACGGGCCGCCGCGCGCGGCGTAATCGCGGCCATGAAATTCTTCGTGTACCAGCCCCGATGCAGCGGTCATCCACTGCACATCGCCCGGGCCGATTTTGCCGCCGCCGCCCGACGAATCGCGGTGCTCGACTTCGCCGGCATAGACGATGGTCACAGTCTCGAAACCGCGATGCGGATGCTCGCCCACGCCCCGGCGTTGCTTCGTCGGCGGGAAGTCCGCCGGGCCGGCATAATCCAGCATCAGAAAAGGACTCAGCGCTGCGCCCTGATCGGAATAAACAAACAGGGTGCGCACCGGGAAGCCGTCGCCGACCCAATGCCCGGCGTTATTGCGGCGGATACTGGCGAGTTCTTTTGTTGTTACGGAGGTGTTCTGGGTCATGGCCGTTCCCTGCGTTTTTGTTGTCTTACCCAACCTGAAATGAGGTCATCGAGATCGAACTCAATACCGTGGTGTTGAAAAACCGGAGGGGTTCGTTTTTTTCTTGCAAGGCCAGCGCATACAGCAGTGGCAGAAAATGTTCGGCTGTGGGAATCGCCCGTCCGGCATCCGGAAGGGTGTCGTAGTTGACCAGCGAGAAATGGTCGTGTGCCTGAATCCGCTTCCGGATGTCCGCGTCGCTGCGTGCGGCCCATTCCAGCGGGTCAGGATACTGAAAATCAAACAGCCGCAGATTGTGGACAATATTGCCGCTGCCGATAATCAGCACGCCTTCGTCGCGCAGTGGAGCGAGTTTTTTTGCCAGATCATAATGAAAATCGCCGACCTGACGCGTATCCAGACTGAGCTGTACGACGGGGATTCCCGCATCCGGGTACATCGGTGCCAGCACGCTCCATGCGCCGTGATCCAGCCCGCGTTGCGGGTCGAGTTGCGCACCCAGCATAGCCGCTGTGCGCTGCGCCAGATCGGGCGCACCGGGTGCGCGATATTGCACATCGAACAAGGCGCGTGGAAACCCGTAAAAATCATGAATCGTAGCGGGGTGCGCCGAGGCAGTCAGGAAAACGCCCGGCGCTTCCCAGTGTGCGGAAATGCACAGGATGGCGCGCGGTTCAGGCAAGTCCCGCCCGAGCATCCGCCAACTGCGATGAAACTCGTTGGCCTCGATTGCGTTCATCGGGTTGCCGTGCCCGATGAACAGCACTGGCATGCGCCTGGCTGACATTCAGCGGCGTTGCCGCGCCGGCATCATGCGGCGAGTTTCTTGTATTCGACCCACTTGGCGGCCTGTTCGTCCCAGTCGTCACCACGGAAATACGGATTGGAACGTGGCGCGCTAATCATGTTGGGGTCAATGGGAATATTCATGCCCTCAAGGAAATTGGCGAGGCCGATGCGCTCGATCATCTCGCCGGTGCGCTCGTGGTCGAGCGCATTTTCGGCAAAGAAATCGAGCAGATTGCGCGCCAGCTCGTTGAGTTTTTCAAAATCCTCATCGGTTTCGAGCTTCATGAACGGGATCACGACCGTGCCCATGGTCGCGCCGATTTTGAGCACGCCCTTGCCGCCAACCAGTATGCTCACGCCCTTGTCCAGGCCTGGCAACAGGCCGCCGGGAATGACGTTCAGGCACTGCATGCAGCGCACACAGTTCTTGTTGTCGATGCACAGCGCGTCGCCGTTGCCCAGGTGGGCGACTGACATATGCGGGTCGGTGGGAGCCTTGTCCGACGCTACCAGCGAAATCGCTTTGCTCGGGCAGCGGTTGACGACATCGTTCACCAGATCGTGCCTGCCGTGCACTTTGTAATAGTCCTGCACCTGCGCCTCGTTCACGCGGATATTGTCGCGCCATGTTCCTATCGTCGCCATGTCGGAACGCTGGATCGCGTTGACGCAATCATTCGGGCAGCCGGAGAACTTGAACTTGAATTTGTAGGGCAGGGACGGGCGGTGCATGTCGTCCAGATTATTGTTGATGACGGTGCGCAACGCCCGCGCCTCATCGTAGCAGGACATCTCGCAACGCGCCGCGCCCACGCAGGACATGGACGTGCGTAAAGCCGGACCCGCGCCACCCAGATCAAAGCCCATCGCATTCAAGCCGTCAAAGGCCGTTTGCACGTTTGCGCTACTGATGCCCTGAAACATGATGTCGCCGGACTGGCCGTGAAAGGCAATCAGGCCCGAGCCGCCGCTATTCACCCAGACATCGCACAACTTCCGCAACAAATCTGAGCTGTAATGCATGCCCGCCGGAGGTTGTACGCGCAGGGTGTGAAACTCAGCCGCCTCCGGGAACAATGGCTTGCCGGACTCGTCTTTCAGCTCGGTAAAACGCGGAATAATCCCGCCGCCATAACCATACACGCCGACCGTGCCGCCTTTCCAGTAGCCCGTGCGGGTTTCGTACGAAGTTTCGAGCTGACCCAGCAGGTCAACCATCATGTCGTTATCCTTGGCCAAGCGCTTGAGGTTGGTTACAAAGCTCGGCCACGGCCCGCTTTCAAGCTGGTCGAGCATGGGGGTTTCTTTGGGGGTGCGTGTTGCAGACATGGCAGTCTCCAATGACAGAGAAGATGACACGTTCAGTCTAGACAATTTAACGAATTTTTTGAGCGGGTACTATGGGTAGTCTTTAAATCAGCTCCTCTGCCTTGAGTGCGGCCTGCACCGCAGGGCGCACAGCCACGCGAGCCAGATAAGCGGTGAGCGTTGGCCAGGGGGCAAGGTCTACGCCGACATGTTTACTCCACCCCAATACGGTAAATAGATAGGCATCGGCCACGGTGAAGATTTCGCCCATCAGCCAGGTTTTGCCGTCGAGTCGGGCGCTGACGTGGTCAAAACGCTTGGCGAGCAGTTGCGTCTTGACGAAGTCTTTCCAGGCTTCCGGCGTTTGTGAATTGAACAGCGCCCCAAAACTTTTGTGTAATTCGGTGGAGATGAAATTAAGCCATTCCATCAGGCGGTAGCGTTCCATCGTACCGGCGGGCGGGGCGAGGTGTTTTTCCGGGACGCGGTCGGCCAGATACTGGACGATGGCGGGCCCCTCGGTCAGCACCTCGCCGTCGTCGAGCTGCAAAGCCGGGACGTAGCCGTTGAAATTGACCGTGCGGTAGTCGGCGCCCGTTCCGGTTTTGCCGCTGGCGAAATCGACCCGTTCGGTGTTGTAGCTAAAGCCGCCTTCATTGAGGACGATGCGCGGGGATAAGGAACATGCGCCGGGGCTGAAATAAAGTTTCATGATGTCACCTCATTGTTTAACGGCTTCGACCGGGATGGTCAGAGTCACTTCGTCGCTCACATAGGGTGCGTTTTTACCCATGTTGAAGTCGGAGCGTTTGATGTGGGCGACGGCAGTGGCGCCGCACGCACTCTTTTTGAGCATGGGGTGGGGCATGCACAGGAACGAGCTCAGCGTGAGCGTGACCGGGCGGGTCACACCCTTGGCGGTGAGGTCACCCACCACTTCGACCAGCTTGTTGCCATCAAATTTCAGGCTGCTGGATTTGAAGGTGATGGTCGGGTACTTCGCGGTGTTGAAGTAGTCTTCGCCCTGAATATGCTCATTGAAAAGCGCGTAGCCGGTATTCACGGATTTCGCGTCGATGGTCACGTCCACCGAACCTGTTTTCGCCTCACGATCCAGAATGATCTGGCCGCTGGTCTTGTCAAACCGGCTCAGCTGGATGGAATAGCCTAAATGGCTGTACTCGAAGCGTGGCAAGGTGTGCGTGCCGTCGATGATGTAGGTTGCGGGCGCGGCCAGTGCGGCGGTGGACACAGAAACAGCGAAGGCGAGCATTGCGAGTTTTTTCATGGGTTTTCTCCTGATGATGGGTGAGTGAAACTACGGCTTGGCCGCTGCGGATGCAGCGACAAAGTGGAACCTGATCTGGATTTCATTGGCGACGGCACTCACGTCTGCCCACTCGCCTTCGCCGATGGCGTAGTCCAGCCGCTTCAGGGTGAAGGCGCCGTCGATTACCCCGTTCGCGCCCTCCGTCTTGAAGGTGAAGGGCGCCGCCACGTCCAGCGTTCTGCCCTTGATGGTGAGTTTGCCGAACACCGTGTAGCGGTTGCCGCCCAGAGCTTTGACCCTGCTGGAAACGAACCGGGCGGCAGGGTAAACGCGGACGTTAAACCATAATTTTCCGAGTACTTCTTCGTCAGCCTCGGCAACGCCGGTATCAATGCTGGCAAGCTCAAGCTCGAACCGGGCTTGAGCCGTCCCGGGTCGTGCCGGGTCGAACACGATGCGCGCTGTATAGCGACCGAACCGTCCTTCCATCGGCACGCCCATCTGTTTGTAGGCGAAGCTCAGGCGGCTTTGGTTTGCCTGCAACTGCCTGTATTCGGCGGCAGGTGCGGCGAGGCTGACAAGCATCAGTCCTGCCAGCAGGATCATGCGTCTCATGACATCGGTGTGCTTGTCATCCATCTCTGTCACCTTTTTTAAACACACTGTGCAACTCGCGCAGTGCCGTATCAATGCGGGCATAGTCCTTGGCGCTCAAGCCTGCAAAGGCTTTGCCCATATAGGCCACAAGTACGGGGAACACCTTGTTGAACAGCGCCACCCCTTTTTTGGTTAACTGAACGATCTGGCTGCGGCCATCGCTCGGGCTCGGCGTGCGTCGCACCAGACCGCGTGCTTCGAGGCGGTCAACGATGCCCGTCAGCGTACCTTTTGTGATGAGCGTTTTCTCGACTAGTTCCTTTGGCGTCATGCCCTGCGTATTGCCCAGCGTGGCAATCACGTCGAATTGCGGCGGGGTGAGGCCAAACTGGCGAATCTGTGCCGCCGAATGAACCTCGAAGGCCTGATAACAACAGGCCAGTTCGCGAATCGTTAGCAGGAATGGGGGCGTGTCCATGGTCTCGATTATTGGTACTGATACGAACTAATATAGTCCGCATCAGTATCAAATGCAAGCGCGTGTTGCGGCGCATATCGGCGCATTGCCCTCTTGACCTACAAAACAACCGCCCTGTTTTGTCTCTTTTGTGGCAGGGCTTGCACCACAATGATCCGGTTTCAAGGCGGATGTGCTGGGTATTTAAATAGGTAAGCCATTGTTTTAATAGCGGTCTTTATGTTGGCACAAACCATGCTTTGTAGTTAAGTGAGTGTGTTAGCGCTTGTTAGCGCGCTCAGGCAGTCTCCTCCGATCTTGCGGCCCTTCGGGGCCGCCTTTTTTAGGAAATTTTTTTGTGTTGCGTGTCCTGATTATTGAAAGCCAGCCTGAGCGGCTAGCCATGTTGATCCCCGCGCTAGAAGCGGCGGATTGCGAGGTGATGGCAAGTATCAATTCCGGGCGTAGCCTGGACGGGCAGATCGCGGCACTGCGCCCGGACATTGTCATCATTGCGCAGGACTCTCCCGACCGTGACACGCTGGAGCACCTCTGCGTAGCCAACCAGGATTGCCCGCGCCCGATCGTGATGTTTACCGACGACGCGCGGCCAGAAAGTATTCGTGCCGCCACTCAGGCTGGCGTGACTTCCTATGTGGTTGACGGGATGAATCCTGCGCGTATCCGCCCCATTCTGGATGTTGCCATGTCGCGCTTTCAGGCTTATCAGGCCTTGCACGACGAACTGGAGCAAACCCGCATAGCGCTCGACGAACGCAAGCTGGTCGATCAGGCCAAGGCGCAATTAATACGCCAGACAGGCTCGTCAGAGACCGATGTCTATCGCGAAATGCGCCGTGCCGCGATGGATCGCGGCGTGCGCATCGCCGACATTGCGCGTCAGATTTTGCAGAAACCGCTTGCTTGATTCAGCGTTCCCGCAACGCTTCATCCATGGTTTTTGTAATCGGTTTCGTCAGTTTGCGCAGCAAACCATGGCTGGATGCCGCGCCGACTGCCTGGTCGATAAGTTTGATATGGGCGGTGACGGTTTCGACGGCATCGCTCGTTTTTTGAAGCGCACCGTTTTGAATCACACCGTGCAGCGCTATTGGCCCGGCCATTAAACAGTTTCAAAATTGAGCGGTGGTTCGTCCGCTATGGCGACTCTGTTAGATTCCCGTGTGGCCGAATCAATAGCAAATTTAAACAGGCGCTTATTGAGACGGCTCCCTGCCTTCAATCGAAGGGGCGCTGGCTGTACGCTTGCCGCTTTGTTCAAACTGTTTAGTGACCGTCTCAATAATCCGAACGGATTACAGGTTGTTGGGGGTAATACCCGTGTGTTTCGCGATACGAGCCAGCATTCGGGGGCCGATTTATTCGCCGTCGTGAAATGCAAAGACGACATCAGGCCACCCCTCGCGTGACAAAGTGCGGTGGGAACCTGTTTGCCGCTTGAGTTTCCACCCCATGCCCAGCAGCGCAGCAAGTAAACGTTTAGCCTTGATGGAAGGCCACTGGCTCATGCTGCGATGGGTAGGGAGATATTGATCTCGACGGGGCGCGTCTCATTTTGCTCAAGGCGCTCGGCCAGGGTACGCAGGGCAAGCACTTCCGCCTTCGCCATTGCCTCATCAGCGGTTTGGCCGTAACACAAAACGCCGGGAAGCTGCGGTACCTCAGCGAGCCAGCGGCCATCCGTTTCTACTTCGCACTCAATGCTGAAATTCATGATTTATCTCCACGCTTGGACTGAATGAATTGTAGCGCGTTAAAATCCAGAGAGGCGCTCATGTCCGCGCCTTTATCAAACTGCTTATCGAATGTTTTAGCTTTCATACAGTGCTACCTCCTCGGTTCGTGATCGGCGAACGGAAATAAGCCGGATATTGGCATCCCGATAGGTGAGGATGGCTGACCAGTGCTTGCCGTTGACAAGCCCGATTACCAGGTATCAAGCGGCTTGCTTGAGTAAGGGCAAAATTTTAGGCTGTTTGAGTTTTCCTGCCTGCCACAAGTCGTGCTGGGCTTGCATTCCTATCCATAAATCAGGGGATGTTCCGAGCCAACGTGAAAGCCGTATCGCCATGTCAGCAGAGACACCGCTTTTGCCGTTCAGAATCTTGCTGAGGGAAACGCGCGACACATGCAGATCGGCCGCAGCCTGGGTCACGCTCAGGCGCTCGGGAATCCATTCGCGCAATACGGCACCCGGGTGGGGTGGGTTGTGCATACGTGTCATATTCGCTCCTTCAGTGATAATCCTGGTAGTCAACCAGCGTGGCGTTTTTACCCTCAAACCGGAAGGTTAGCCGCCAGCTTCGCCCATCGGCTGTTGATTCACGACTGCGTCGGCGTAACCCCGGCAACAAGTTGCTGCAAGCGCAGACTTTCGGCGCGTGCTTCAGCCAGCAGTTGATTCCAGTCGTCCGGCGGATGGCCGCTTGCCAGCATTTTGTTGAACACCCGGTAGGCATCGTCGTTGCGATCAAAGGCGCGCCTGCTGTCTGCGTCGTTCATCCGGGCGTAGACGATCACTTTGCTCGGCGCGTGATAACGGAAGAACAGCCGGTATTGCTGGAAAAATTTGGCGCGGAACCAGT